>NZ_JARESU010000172.1:0-14758 GCF_046027075.1 Paraburkholderia sp. RL18-085-BIA-A
GCACCCATTCACTATCCCCTCAGTATTGACATTGTTCGCGACTTCGTCACGTCACCTCCGTGAGTAACAAAGCCCCACCGAAGCGGTGGCAGCGGTTATGTCTTCATAGTGCATCGTCTTCGACGCGGTAATGACTCGCTGCCGTGGTCGGTGGTGTCACCGAGTCGGATTAAGTTAATCATTTTTGAACAGGTATTGGTATTAACTTTTCGTCATCGAATTCATACCACCTACCTTTATATTTTCCTCCGTCCAGCTTAAGTAAAACGCCCCTATCCTTTGGCCATTTAATGCCCCCCACAAGAAATTCACTTCCGATCTGGAGCGCCACAGGCGGGGTGGCGCGAAAATCGTATAGGGAAATAGTTGGGGGATTTGAACCACCATTGTTAAAATCGTACACCAACATCCGGTCAACCAAGCCATTATTTAACGTGTGTTTATCACACGAGCCGGCGAATCCATACAGCTTATCAAAAGAAGCGCCATTTAATTTTACCTCATTATACAATCCATCAGCCTGCATGTTAATGTCCAATATAACAAGCCTTCCAGCCATCGTATTAACGTTGCGACACCCCTCGGCATCAGAATCGTTCGCAAATGCACTAGAGGTGCAGAGCGACGCGATCAAAAAAAATCCGAAATATTTTATTTTCATACGACCCCCTGAAAATTAACTTTCTTGCCACCTACGGCAACAACGAGGTCAAGTAATGGACGTACATCCTCAAGCTTGGTCGGGTCACAGGCAAAGTTTTTGAAATTAACACCTGTATCGATCAGGCTGCTCAACCAGTAACGATGGGCTTCCACATAGTTTCCTCCGTACTTCGCTGCACGCTTCGCCGTGTCAGCACTGCCGACCTGTGCTGTCAGGAGCGATTTCGCCCCGACACTGCGCACTTTCGGCGCGTGTCCCGGCTCAGCTGGCCAGTAGGTATCCTCTGCGACGATAGTGCCCGCCAGATATTTGTACGCATCGCCGCCACCAAGATGATGGCAGAGGTAAAGAATCTTAGCGCGTTCGCCATCATTGAGCTTTGAGAAATCATACCCTTTTGCTGCGAGCGAGCTAAAATTAGATAGACCGTAGTCTACTGCTGCCATAATGGCACACTCCGCATCCATTCTTAAATTCAGAATATCCGTTTCGTATTGGGAAACAATAGAACATTGACCACTCGCATTCGCTGTCACCCAACCGTTTGTCAACGCTTTCTGATTGGAAAAGGTCCCTACACGTTTCGCCTCATTTAGCCATGTCCCTTTTAGAAATTGGGTCATTCCTTTCGCGCTCGATCGTGGATTCGAAGAATCCGGGTCCCACTCACCAGTGGACACCGTTTGACTCTTCGATATCCGCTTGCCGTCCACCTGAAATGTCTTGGTGACGACAGTCTTTTTCTTGGCCGATTCGATATTGATTATCGACGCAATTGCCTGGGGCTTAAACCCGCTTTTTCTTGCAGCGGCAAGAATATAATCGCGATACTTGCTGTTCGGGCCGAGCCTGAGATTGTCCTTGTTCGGACATTCAACGCCAACATTGATCACTGGATTTCCGGCCAGATCGCGATTGTGCTGTACTTCTCCCGGCTCCAGCTTGACGGGCTTGCTAGGGTCATGATCCGGCAACCCGTCATGCTTGCGAAGAGGGACGGTGATCTTGTGCTTTGGGCTTCGCAATGTTTGCTGGTGCACGCCGGGCGGCGCGCTAAGGGTCGCGACTTTCTTCTCGCCCCCACCTAGCTTGCTAACGAAAACCTGCGGTTTGTCGTCTTTGTGTTTTGTCTGGATCGGCGGGATGAATCCCTTATCGTCCGTCGTGAAATTGTAGTCACGATCAGCCGTCACCACGCGGGTTTTCAGGTTACAGATCGGCTGTCCGTTCGGATCGACGAAGCAGATCCACTGTTCGTTGTAGAAATCCTCGTCCTGTGTGGATGAGTCGCGCGGAATCTTGATCTGCTGTCCGACGTAGATCAAGTTCGGATCGCTAATTCTGTTGATTCCAGCCAACTCGTCCACGTCCGTATCCTGCTGCTTCGCGATCTTGCCAAGGGTGTCGCCCAGCACTACCGTGTAAACGTCATATTCCATTACGCCTGCTCCGATCCGTTGTCGCTAATCCATTCTTCGATGCCACCAGTGCCAAGGTCGTTGCGGGCAATGTCCTGATCGGTGAGCGTGCCCCATTCACCCTCACCGAAAAGTGACTCCGCTGTGTCGCAACTATCCGGGTTTGTGGTTCGGGTCGAACCACCGGTCGTGCTACTGCCTTGATTAGCGAGCTTGAATGACGCGGTGTCCTCCTGCTGGGTGAACAGCTTGTACGGCACATCTGACATGCGCGAGCCATCTGCCAACGCACGAAACGTGAGCTTCTGGCTGAATGGTCCGATGTCGCCATGCGGCATATCGGGCACCGGAATCTGCAGAGATGCCTTGCCCTTCTTCTGGACCGTAATCGTCTTGAGGAACAGGTCGAATGGGCCGCCGAGCGTAATGCTGCCGTCCTTCATGTGGATGAACGCGCCGCCCCATTCGAGAATGAGTTCCTTGTTCGCGACGACACTCACTCTCCCGTTGACACTCGCAACGTTTATATCCTTGTCTGCGATGAACGACAGGGGGCCACTTTGCGCCTGAATCTCGACCGGGCCCTGGGCGGCAAAAGCCTTGAAACCCAACTTTTGGGCGAACAGCGAAATCATTTCACCCGCCGCGACCGTGAACCGCTTCAGTACGCTCCCGTCGGCGTTCTTTCCGGCAACGGTATTGATATTGTCCTGCGCCGAAAGCTGCACGCCGCCACCCGCGACGATGCCCGCCGATGCGGGGGTGCTCATCAGCAGTGCCGGCTTCTTCAGGCCGTCGAAATGCTGCTTCATCTGCTGCTGTGCATCGGTATCGGCAGGCTCGGCCTTCGCGCTGCTGGCCGATGCCGCAAGCGCCTTCGCGGTCGCCAGCGCGCTTTCGAGCTGGGCAATGGTTTCCTGCATGTCAAGCTGCTTGCCACTCGCGCCTGGACGGTCGTAGGTCGTGACCATCACGCCCTTGCCCGCGCGAAGCGCGCCCCAGCCCGAAGACCTCAGCTCATAGCCTTCGCCCCTGTACTCCAGTTTGTTGTTAGCCAGATAACCGAGATTCAGTTGTGATTTGCCTGAGTGCTCCGTGCTAACCTTGATGCCTTCCTGGCCCGCCCAGTCCTCAAAACGAACCTTGTTGTTCGCCTGCGTGCGGATCACGTTGCGCGAGAGCCAGCGCCGGTCGTTCGTCACCAGGTCGCGCGCCTGGCTGTGGTGATGGAAGGCCGTGATTTCTGGCTTGTCCGGGTCCCCGTCCCGGAAGGAAATCACTGCTTCGTCGTTATCCAGCGCCACGAAGTGCATGCCGGTTTGCAGCTTGCCCGCAAACGGTTTTGCCAGACGCAGCGGCACACTTTCGCCACCTTTCGGCCAGTCAGCAAAATCCACGTCGAAACGGACTACGTAATAACCGACAGAATTCAGATAGCCATAGGTGTATTTGTCCGGGCTGCAAATACGTGCGCTGAGCGTACCGGAAATGCGAGCCCATTTTTCCGGTTCGAGCTGGAGCCGGAAGCGCCGGTCTGCGGGGATCGCCTTGAAGCTGTTTGAATAGGACGCATCGCGCGCGCCGCTGTGCGTGACCTCGATAACTACCTGGCCTTTCGGCGCATCGGGCAGGACAATATCCGTCTCCAGCGCGCGCGCACTGCAACGCGAGGACATTGCTCCCGCCCTCGTAAATAACCTGCCGCGCAATCGCCGCCTCGTGGCGAAGCTGCGCCTCCCACTTCGCGCCCGCCTGGTCGAGGTGATGCGTACCGTAGATGTAGGGCTGGCCGTAGGTGGTGGAATCCTGCGGCGCGACGTTGGCCTCGTCCCTGAACCGCTCCCAGGCTTGCTCCGGGTTATAGTCTGCGACCGTGAATGATTGCGGCACGGTCACGGTATGGGTCTTGATCGTCGTCACCGCCTCGACGCCGCCCGCCTCCAGGGCCGCCGCCTCGCGGTACGGTACGATGAGTTGCGGATCGTAGAGGTAGTGGTCAATGTCATCTGCAAACACTACCTGGTCGCCGTACACCGTCTCCAGAATGAAGCAGTAGATGCCAGCCTTTTCCATCAGCATATGCGCATACGGCAGATCGCTCATCTGGCGCTGCATGCGGAACAGGTGCTTGCGATACTGCCCGCGCAGCCGGAACGACATCTGCTCAGGTCTGAACCCGTGACTGCGCAGGATCGCCGCGAGAATGTCCGGCGTGCTCATGTGCTGAAAGATCTTGTTGCGGGTTACAGCCGCCAGCCGCGCCAGATGCGACTTCAGCACGATCTCGTACCGTACATAGTCCTTCGTGGTGTGGATCGTGGAGAAGCGCGCGATGAAGCCTGAAAACTTCCTGGGCGGACCATCGTCGGGCACGACGGAAAACGCCGCATCGAGGTTCAGGTAGTCGGCCCGCGCGAGCTGCTGCGGGTGGGTCAGCACGATGCGCACCTCGGTCGGTGCGCCCATCTTTTCGGTTGCCTCGAACGACACGACCGAAAGCGCTGCCGCGCTGTCCGTGCCGGGCACATCAAGAAAATACGCTTGGCGTCCTGTGACGCCCCGGCGCAATGGATCAAACTCTGCCACTCCATGCTCCCTGAAAAAGACCAGCGACGCAGCGTTAGCTGCCAAACCCGTTACGTCAACATCTAAAACCCGGCAGGTCAACGGAATCAATATGGGATAGGCATGTTCTGACAATTCTTGAAGAAAATCCGGCACGTCTGATTCATGACGCATCGGGGCGATGCCTGTTGCCGCCTCCTGGCAGGTGACCTGTCCTTTCCCGCCGTCTTTCAGCAAGAATCGCGACAGTCAGGACCGCATAGGCAGCGCGACGCAACCCAGCGCCACGTAGAGATAAAGCACTGCTAGATCATCCATAGGACTCCTGTTGTTTGAGACGCATAGAAAACCCGCCCGGAACCGGGCGCTGGCGTCAGTGGGTCATGACAGACGGCACCGCCAGGAGATACCCCTGACCGCCGTCGTCGTCATCGCTCAGGGCGCTGCCGGAGAGTTCGTCGCGAATCTGGCTGGTGCGCTGTAACACCTTCAGGTAATCGCGAACCTCTTCATGGCACTGCCCGGCCAGTTGCTGAAGTGTTGCCGTCAGCGCGGCGCGGTCGGCTTCGGGCTTTCTTTGCCTACTTTCTTTGCTGCTGCAAAGAAAGTAGGTGCCATTCCGGGGAGGGGCAACACTGATAGACCACCGTGAATTCAAGGAAAGGCAACTCTTCCCTAATAGACCAGCCATGAACTCAAGGAAAGGTCAACACCACAAGAACACAGAGTCAACGCCAACATCCCACCGCGATTTCAACGAAAACCCAACACCCCAAACAACCCACCCCCAACCAGCCAAAACCCCACAACAAGCAAAAAAGCCCCGCCCCTGCAGAAGCATATAATGACGGACGACCTGCCGCCCCTCCCCAAAAAATGCCCGATCTGCTAGCCAATCTGAACCCCGAACAACACGCCGCCGTCACGCTCCCCAATGAGCCCGCGCTGATTCTCGCCGGTGCGGGCAGCGGCAAAACCCGCGTTCTGATCACGCGCATCGCGTGGCTGATCCAGCACGGTCTCGCGTCGCCCCCCACGATTCTGGCGGTGACCTTCACCAACAAGGCCGCGCGCGAAATGATGTCGCGTCTGTCGGCGCTCTTGCCAATCGACACGCGCGGCATGTGGATCGGCACCTTCCACGGCCTGTGCAACCGGATGCTGCGCGCGCATCATCGCGACGCGGGGCTGCCCGCCACGTTCCAGATTCTCGACACCGCGGACCAGCTGTCCGCGATCAAGCGTCTGATGAAGGGCCTCAACATCGACGACGAAAAGTACCCGGCGAAGAACCTGCAGTACTTCATCAACAACGCGAAGGAACAGGGGCTGCGGCCGAAAGACGTCGATGCCACCGACAACTTCAACCGCAAATTCGTCGAGCTCTACGAAGCCTACGACCAGCAATGCCAGCGTGAAGGCGTGGTCGACTTTCCCGAGTTGCTGCTGCGCTGCTACGAACTGCTCGCGCACAATCCGCCGTTGCGCGCGCACTATCAGGCGCGCTTCAGGCACATTCTCGTCGACGAGTTCCAGGACACCAACAAGCTGCAATACGCGTGGCTCAAGCTGCTCGCGGGCGAGAGCAACTCGATCTTCGCGGTCGGCGACGACGACCAGTCGATCTATGCATTCCGTGGCGCGAACGTCGGCAATATGCGCGACTTCGAACACGAGTTCAACGTGCGCCATCTGATCAAGCTCGAACAGAACTATCGCTCGCACGGCCATATTCTCGACGCCGCGAATCAGCTGATCGCCAACAACTCGCGCCGCCTCGGCAAGAATCTGCGCACCGACGCAGGTCACGGCGAACCGGTGCGCGTGTACGAGTCCGCGACCGATTCGCAGGAAGCCGGCTGGATCGTCGAGGAGATCAAGGCGCTCATCAGCACCGGCACGTCGCGCAGCGAGATCGCGATCCTCTATCGCAGCAATGCTCAGTCGCGCACGATCGAACACACGCTGGTCAATGCGGGCATCGCCTATCGCGTGTATGGCGGCCTGCGCTTTTTCGAGCGCCAGGAAGTCAAGCACGCGCTCGCGTATCTGCGCCTGATCGACAACCCGAACGACGACACCGCGTTCGCGCGTGTCGTCAATTTTCCGACGCGCGGCATCGGCGCGCGCTCCATCGAGCAGCTTGCGGACGCGGCGCGCCTGTACAACTGCTCGATGGCCGCGGCGATTCCGTACGTCGCGGGCAAGGCGGGGTCGAGCCTCGCCGGCTTCGCGAACCTGATCGGCAAGATGCGCGCGGAAACCCAGCAGATGAGCCTGCCGGAAACCGTCGAGTACGTGGTCCGTGCGAGCGGTCTCGCGGAGTTCTATCAGAACGAGCGTGAAGGCCAGGACCGGCTGGAGAACTTGCAGGAACTGGTCAACGCGGCTGCCGCGTTCGTCAGCGAAGAGGGCTACGGGATGGACACGCCGGCGCGCTCGATTCCGCTGCGTCCGGGCGCGACCGCCGCGCCCGAGCTGGCGGTCGCCACCGACGATCCGAATACCGTCGTGCTGGACGCGCCCGGCATCGCCGATCCCGCGCAGAATCCGGACACGATGACGCCGCTCGCCGGTTTCCTGTCGCACGCATCGCTCGAAGCGGGCGACAACCAGGCGCAAGCCGGCCAGGAAGCCGTGCAACTGATGACGGTGCACGCGGCCAAGGGTCTCGAATTCACGGCGGTGTTCATCACCGGCCTCGAAGAGGGGCTGTTCCCGCACGAGAACAGCGCGATGGAATCGGACGGTCTGGAGGAAGAAAGGCGCCTGATGTACGTGGCGATCACGCGGGCGAAGGAGCGTTTGTACCTGTCGTTCGCGCAGAGCCGGATGCTGCACGGGCAGACGCGCTACAACATCCGATCGCGTTTCTTCGACGAACTGCCGCAAGAAACGCTCAAGTGGCTCACGCCGAAAGTCGAGGCGGGCGCGCGCTGGGGCGGCCGTTCGGATAACGCGGGTTATGGGCGCGACTGGTTTGCGCGGCCGGGCTATACCGGCCCGGCGTCGTCGACGCCGGCGCCGCTGCCGGCCTTCGCGAACGAGCAGCGCGCGGCCGAGACGGGCTTTCGCGTGGGGCAGCAGGTGTTCCATACGAAGTTCGGCGAAGGCACGATCACCGCCCTCGAAGGCGGCGGGACCGACGCGAAGGCGCAGGTCAAGTTCAAGCGACACGGCGAGAAGTGGTTGGCGCTCGCGGTCGCCAAATTGCAGGCGGTTGAATGAGCGGGGGCGCGATGGGGAAGGTTGGCACGGTGGGTTCAGGTATGGCCGGCTCGGGTACGCCCGACGTCGGAGCGAAGCGCGGCGGCGCGCCGGCTTCGCATCGTCCGCTGGGCATTCTGGCGGCTTTGCCGCAGGAGCTCGGCGATCTGATCGAAGCGATGCGCGCCGAGTCCGGCGTGCGCACGATCACGCACGGTCAGCGCGACTATCACCTCGGCACGGTCCACGGCGCGCCGTGCGTCGTCACGCTGGCGCGCGTCGGCAAGGTCGCGGCGGCCGCGACCGTCAGCGCGCTGATCCATGCGTTCGACGTCGACGCGGTCGTGTTCACCGGCGTGGCAGGCGGCTTGGGGAACGACGTGCGGGTCGGCGATATCGTCATCGCCGATGCGCTTCTGCAGCACGATCTCGATGCGTCGCCGCTGTTTCCGCGTTTCGAGGTGCCGTTGCTGGGCGTGTCGCGTTTTGCCGCCGATGCCGCGCTGGCCGACCGGCTGGCTGCGGCGTGCGAGCGTTTTGTCGCGGAAGAGGGCGTGGCCTCGGCGGCGCGCTTCGGCACGCGCGAGCCGCGCGTGCATCGCGGCTTGATCGTCAGCGGCGATCAGTTCGTCGCGAGTGCGGCGGGTGTGAACGCGCTGCGCGTTGCGTTGCCGGATGCGCTCGCGGTCGAGATGGAAGGCGCGGCAATCGCGCAGGTCTGCCATGAATACGGCGTGCCGTGCGCGGTCGTGCGCACGATCTCCGATACCGCCGACGATCATGCCCCGGAGTCGTTCGTGTCGTTTCTGACGGAGATCGCGGGCGCTTATTCGAATGCGATTCTGACGCGGTTTCTTGATGCGCGGAACGCGCAGGTTTGAGCGCTTGATGGGTGAAAAGCGCGCGACGCTGGCTGGATGGCGGGCGCGCTTTTCGGGCTGAGTTCTTTGGCGGTTCGCTCGGGCGGGTCTTCAGCCTGTCTTTTTCAGCTTCGCTTTTTCAGTCTGGCTTCTCAGCCTGGCCTTTCAGCGAAGTTTCCAGCCAGGTTTCACAGCGCAGTTCACTGTCCAGGCTTCCCCGCGAATCCCGCCCATTCACGCTTTCCCCACCTCGCCCAGCGCCTCGCGAACCTGCTGCAACGCGGCCGGATCTTCAATAGTCGGCAGATCCCCCGGTTCGTGTCCTTCCGCAAGCGCGGCGATCGCGCGGCGCAGCAGCTTGCCCGAGCGCGTCTTCGGTAGCATCGACACCACCACCACGCGCGACGGCCGCGCAATCGCGCCGAGCTGACGATCGACCGTCGCCGCGAGTTCGGCTTCCAGCCGCGCGCGCTCACTGGGGTCCGCATCGGCTTGCGCGCCGCGCAGCACCACGAAGGCCATCGCCACCTGACCCTTCACCGGGTCCGTCACGCCGACCACCGCCACTTCCGCGACCGCCGCGTGGCTCGACAACGCTTCCTCGATCTCGCGCGTGCCGAGCCGGTGGCCGGCGACGTTGATCACGTCGTCGGTGCGCCCGAGAATCGTCACGTAGCCGTCCTCGTCCTGCACGCCCCAGTCGAAAGTCGAATAGACCTGGTGGTCCGGAATGCTCGACCAGTAGATGCTGACGAAGCGGCTGTCGTCGCCCCACACCGTCGACATGCAGCCCGGCGGCAGCGGATAGTCCAGTGTCAACACGCCTTTTTCGCCGGGCGCGCAGGGCTCGCCGGTCAGCTCGTTGCGCAGCGTCAGATTGAAACCGGCCGACGGCACGCCCGGCGAGCCGAGCTTGGTGGGCAGCGCTTCGACGCCGCGCGGAATCGCCAGCATCGGCCAGCCGGTCTCGGTCTGCCAGTAGTTGTCGATCACCGGCTTGCCGAGCGCGTCGGAGATCCACGCGGCGGTCGGCTCGTCCAGCGGCTCGCCGGCGAGGAACAGGGTGCGCAGGGTCGACAGATCGGATTTCTTCAGCAGCGCCGGGTCCTGCTTCTTCAGCACGCGCAGGGCGGTCGGCGCGGTGAACATCAGATTGATGCCGTGCTGTTCGACGAGGCGCCACCAGATGCCGCCGTCCGGACGGATCGGCGTGCCTTCGTACATCACGGTGGTTAGTCCCGCGATCAGCGGCGCGTAGACGATGTAGCTGTGGCCGACCACCCAGCCCACGTCCGACGCGGTGAACATCGTGTCGCCGGGCTTGCCCTGAAAGATGTGCTCCATCGATGCGGCCAGCGCCACCGCGTAGCCGCCGACGTCGCGTTGCACACCCTTGGGCTTGCCGGTGGTGCCCGAGGTGTACAGCACATACGAGGGCTCGTTCGATTCGAGCCATTCGCACGGCACGTGCACGTCGAAGAACTGTTCGCGCAACGGCTCGTAGGCGACGAGGTAGCGCGCGTTCAGACGCTCGGGCGCGAGTTGCCGGTCGACCAGCAGCACGCGCGCCGTCTTGTGCGTCGCGCGCGCGAGCGCTTCGTCGATCAGCGGCGCGTAGTCGATCACCTTGCCGCCGCGCGCGCCGGCGTCGGCGGTCACGATCAGCACGGGCTTCGCGTCGTCGATGCGGGCCGCGAGGTTGGGCGCCGCGAAGCCGCCGAACACCACCGAGTGAATCGCGCCCAGACGCGCGCACGCGAGCATCGCGAACAGCGCCTCGGGGATCATCGGCAGATAGAGCAGGACGACGTCGCCGCGCTTCACGCCGAGCGAGCGCATCACCGCGGCCATCCGGTTGATTTCCGCGTACAGATCGGCGTACGTGTAGTGCCGCTCGATGCCGGTTTCGGTCGACACATACACCAGCGCGTTCTGCTGCGCGCGCTCGGCCAGATGGCGGTCCACCGCGTTATGACAGAGATTCGTGCGGCCGCCGACGAACCAGCGCGCGAACGGCGGTTTCGAGCGGTCGAGCACGGCGTCGAACGGCGTATGCCAGTGGATCCGCTGCGCTTCGTCGCGCCAGAAATCCTCGGGGTTCTCGATCGAACGGCGGTGGAAGTCGCGGTAGCTGGTCATCTGCGGCGATCCTTCTGCTGCGTGAGTGAACGGATGTCGGTGTCGGGCATGCGGCCGCGTTGCGCGGCGCGGGTGCGGCTGTGTATCCGCACAAGCATAGAGCACGCGCCGTGCGGCGGACAACGCGGGTTCACCATGAGCGGAAATGGGGTCGCCGCATGCCGGGCCGATGACGCAGCGGCGCGGTGACTGGGTCAGGCAATCCATGTCCGCTGCGCCCGCTCGCCCCGCAAAAAGAAAAAGGCGCCGCAGCGCCTTTCCCCTGAATGCAACTTGCGTACAACCGGCTCACGCCTTCGCGCGCTTGCCCTCGACATCCGGCAGCAGCACCGTCAGCACGCCGATCAGCGGCAGGAACGAGCAGACCTTGTAGACGAACGCGATGCTGGTGGCGTCGGCCAGTTGTCCGAGCACCGCCGCGCCGATCCCACCGAGGCCGAACGCGAAACCGAAGAACAGCCCCGCGACCATCCCCACCTTGCCGGGGATCAGCTCCTGCGCATAGACGAGGATCGCCGAGAACGCCGAAGCCAGCACCACGCCGATGATCACCGTCAGCACGCCAGTCCAGAACAGGTTCGCGTACGGCAGCAGCAGCGTGAACGGCGCGACGCCGAGAATCGACACCCAGATCACGTACTTGCGGCCGATCTTGTCGCCGATCGGACCGCCGATCACCGTGCCCGCCGCCACCGCCGCGAGGAACACGAACAGATGGATCTGCGCGGCCTGCACCGTCAGGTGGAACTTGTCGATCAGATAGAACGTGAAATAGCTGTTGATGCTGGCAAGGTAGAAGTACTTCGAGAACACCAGCAGGATCAGCACGCCCATCGCGAACATGACCTTGTTGCGTGACAGCGTCGCGTGAGCCGCCTGGCCGCGCGCCTTCTTCACCGACGGATGCTGCTTGTACCAGCGGCCGATCTGCGTGAGCACGACGATCGCGACGAGCGCCGCCACCGAGAACCACGCGATGCTGCGCTGGCCGTGCGGAATCACGATCAGCGCGGCGAGCAGCGGCCCGAGCGACGAGCCCGCATTGCCGCCCACCTGGAACAGCGACTGCGCGAGTCCGTGCCGGCCGCCCGACGCCATGCGCGCGACCCGCGACGATTCCGGATGGAACACCGACGACCCGCAACCGACCAGCGCCGCGGCCACCAGCAGCACGCCGAAGCTCGGCGCAATCGACATCAGCAGCAGGCCGGCGAGCGTGAAGCCCATGCCGACGGGCAGCGAATACGGCTTCGGATGCTTGTCGGTATAGATGCCGACGAGCGGTTGCAGCAGCGACGCGGTGATCTGGTAGGTCAGCGTAATCAGCCCGATCTGCCCGAAGGACAGCGAAAAGTTGTCCTTCAACATCGGGTAGATCGCGAGGATCAACGACTGGATCATGTCGTTGAGCAGGTGCGAAAAGCTGATCGCGCCGAGCACGGAATAGACCGTGCGCTGGATTTTGGTAGCCGGCTGGGCGGCGGGAGCAGCAGGGGCGGCGGCGCCGCTTCCGGCTGATGCGCCGGCGAGGGCGCGTTTATCGAGGCTCGTTTCCATACGCTGGGTGAGAGAAAAGATGAGAGAGAAAAAGGCTGGCCAATAGGGGTTTAGCGGTTGCTGGCGGGTCGTCGTTTTTCGTTCTGGTTGCCGCGGCGTCTCGACGCGACTTCCGGCGCTTTCGGTCGTTTCACGAAGTTTAATGTGGCTTGAGTGAATTGTAAGGACAAGTTTTGTCGCGAATCGGACACGCCCGCACATTGGAGAAGCCGCTGGCGTACCAAAACCGGGCGCCGGTTGCACCGTCAGAGCGCCGGTAGCGGATTGCTCGTGTGCGGCGGCCGGGACCCCGGCATGTCGTCTGATAAATCCGGTTGGGCGATTTTTGGCCGTGTATAAACACGGTCGCGGGCGCGCGGCTTACAAAGCCGCACGTCGAGGACCGGGCGACACGCGGCGGCCATGCGCGAGCGGCGTCAAAAGACATTAAAGATCGCGGACGCGGCGGCCGTAGACCCGGAGAGATAAGCAGCAATGCCGGACCAACCTTTCCGGCAGGTCTACATGTGGGGACGGGGAATATGAAAGCAGTTTCGCCAGGCAATCGGCACAACGCGGGCTTCTTGACGGACGAACCGGCGGCGCACGCGACGCTGTCGCGCGCTCAGGGCGGCCGCGCGCATGCCGTGAAGCACAAGGGTCTGTCGGTGAAGGCGATGTTGCGCGTCGCGTTCGCGGTGCTGCTGATCGGCACACTGCTGATCGGCGTGTTTTCGCTCACGCAGATCAGCCGTCTGAATGCGTCCACACAGTCCATCTACGACCAGGGCCACGTCGCCAGCCGCGCGGCCGAGGAAGCGCGCGGCCACATGCTGCGCGCGAGTCGCGCGCAAAAGATGCTGCTGACGGCGACCACTGCGAAGGAGCGCGACGAACTCGGCGCGGACATCGACCGTGGCCTCGCCGGTCTCGGCGCGCAACTCGCCACGCTGCAGCAGTACGTCGAAACCGCGGATGCGAAGGCGGTCGAGCAGCAGAAGGCGTTTGCCGCCGGCGTCACCGTGTGGAGCGGTCATCTGCGCGACTTCGTGACGCTCGTGAAAGCGCAGCCGCTCGACCTGTCGCAGATGAACTGGCAGGTCGGCACCCAGGACGTGTCGCTGCTGGTCGAAACCGGCAAGCTCGAAAAGCTCGTCGATGAACTCGTCGCGCAGCGCGGCACCGCCGCGAAGGCGACCATCGACGCGTCGGGTTTCATCTACCACTCGTCGTTCGTGATGATCGCCGTGATGACGCTCGCGCTGATCGCGCTCGCGTTCGGCATCAGCGAGTGGGTGGTGCGGCGGCTCGCCGGCCAGCTCGGCGGCGAGCCGGCGTACGCGAAGGAAATCGCCAGCCGGATCGCGGCGGGCGATCTGTCGAACCCGATCGCGCTGGGCCGCAAAGACCGCTCCAGCATGCTGTACGCGCTCCACGACATGCAAAGCGGACTCGCGACGACGGTTTCGGACATCGCGTCGAG
The DNA here is from genome assembly GCF_046027075.1 of Paraburkholderia sp. RL18-085-BIA-A. NCBI lineage: Bacteria > Pseudomonadati > Pseudomonadota > Betaproteobacteria > Burkholderiales > Burkholderiaceae > Paraburkholderia > Paraburkholderia sp. RL18-085-BIA-A. The sequence continues at coordinate 13,873 of NZ_JARESU010000172.1, forward strand.
CGCGGACGCGATTGCGACCGCGTCGGGCGAAATCTCGATGGGCAATCTGGACCTGTCGCAACGCACCGAGCAACAGGCGATGGCGCTCGAACGCACTGCCAGCAGCATGGAGCAGTTGACCTCGACGGTGCGCCAGAACGCCGACAACGCGAAGCAGGCCAGCACGCTCGCGAACAACGCGTCGGAGATCGCGGAGAAGGGCGGCGCCGTGGTGAGCCGCGTGGTTGCGACGATGAACGACATCAACGATAGCGCGCGCAGCATCGGCGACATCATCGGCGTGATCGAGGGGATCGCGTTTCAGACCAACATTCTGGCGTTGAACGCAGCAGTCGAGGCGGCGCGCGCCGGTGAAGAAGGCCGCGGGTTTTCGGTGGTCGCCGCCGAAGTGCGCAATCTCGCGCAGCGCAGCGCCGCTGCCGCCAAGGAGATCAAAGGTTTGATCGACACGTCGGTCGAGCGCGTGGGCAATGGCTCGGCGCTGGCTCAGGATGCTGGGGCGACGATGGATGAAGTCGTGAAAGCGGTCAAGCGCGTCACCGACATCATGGGCGAGATTTCGGCGGCATCGTCCGAGCAGAGCGCCGGCATCGAGGAGATCAACCTCGCGGTCACGCAGATGGATTCGGGCACGCAGCAGAATGCCGCGCTGGTGGAGCAGGCCACCGCCGCGGCCCGATCGCTGGACGATCAGGCGCGCGGTTTGAAGGCAATGGTGGGGAAATTCAGGCTGTCAAACGCGCTGATTTGAGCGGTGCGGCTCGCTAATCGTGCTTGCGTGGTTCATGCTCGAACTTGAACGCATGGACCACGCTGCGTCACTTGAGGCGATGCGTTGTCGGTTTCGTCGGCGTCGTCAGCTCGACTTGTTGGCGTCGGGTTTCAC
>NZ_JARESU010000173.1:0-14643 GCF_046027075.1 Paraburkholderia sp. RL18-085-BIA-A
TGCGCTGCGCACCGTGTTCGACCCGGAGATTCCGGTCAACATCTACGACCTGGGGCTTGTCTATGGTCTTGACGTGGACGAAGCCGAAGGTCGCGTCAAGATCCGCATGACGTTGACCGCGCCTGGCTGCCCGGTCGCGCAGTCCTTTCCGGCGACGGTGGAGGATGCGGTGTTCTCGGCGAGCGGTGTGAGCGACGTACACGTCGAACTGGTGTGGGACCCGCCGTGGTCAAGAGAGCGGATGTCGGACGCGGCACGCCTGCAACTGGGGATGCTTTGATATGTCCGCTTGGGTCGAGGTCGCCGCGATCGAGGATTTTCCGCACGGTGCTAGCCGCAGCGTCGAGGTCGATGGCGCGCAGGTTGCCGTGTTCAACGTCGACGGCACCTGTTATGCGATCGAGGATATCTGCCCGCACGACGGCGGCATCCTGACAGGCGGTGTGGTGGAAGGCGACGTGGTTATCTGTCCGCGCCACGGTGCGCGGTTTTGCATCAGGACGGGAAAGGTGTTGGCGCCGCCGGCTTATGAGGATGTGGTGGTGTTTCCGGTGCGGATCGAGGCGGGTATCGTTCAGGTGCGTGATGAGCGGTGGGATTGAAGTGAGGTCAAAAGGAGGGGCTTGTCGTTTTGCTGGGCGAACACTTGAGGCGGGGTCAGGCAGCACACTCGTGCTGAGTGCCATCAGACGGACCGGCGCGGGTAGATAGACGACCGGCGCGCCCAACGACCCTCGTTGCCGGACTGGCAGAAAGACTTCGCTCCAAGCGGTTCTCGGTGGAGAATCCAGTACCTACAGCACCGCAGCTTATTCAGCGTCGAATGCAGCGAACACCGTTGGCGCCATCGCTGTCACACCGATGTACCCTTGCCGACGCACGGACAACAGCACAGTCGATTTTCGGACGCTGTTGAAATTCGATACGCGCCTGCGGCACTCATTATCATATAGCCGGCCAAGCTTCGCGGTGAGCTGCTTGCGGTAGAGCGACGTTCGTGGCAGATGTCGCTTGATGGCGAAATGCTGCCGGTTCACGCCGAAGCCCGGCAGGAATGCGTGGGTGGGCAGGGGCAGGCGGAAGCTCCGCGTGCGGCGTTCGCGCGAGGGCTGAGGACTATTTTCGGCGCAGTTATTGACGCGAGCGCAGGCTCTGACGAACACGTGCCCGACGGGCGCGAACTCGGGAATCTCGGCTTTCGCTGCTGGGTAGCCGCGCAGCCGGTCGGTGACGATCTTGCCCGGTACCTCTGAACAAGCCTCCAGTGCGCGTTTCAAGAACCGTTTCGCCGCGGCCCGATCACGGCGTTTCTGAAGCAAAACTTCAAGTCCTGGTCATTTTTCGCCATGGCGACGCCGTATTTGAGCGGGCGACGTATGCAGGTGAAGCGCGGGCCGGGCGCGAGCGTGCGTAAGCGACGTAGTAAACTGGTTCGATCAGAATGTGATCCTTACCCGGCATGGCTGGTCGCACCGCGAGCTTGAGGTTTCAGAGAGGAACGAGTATGGTTCCGCCGTTGCGGCGCTTACCCCGGCAAACGCGGATCACGTTCGTCGAGTGCCGGCTGGGGACGTGATTTCCCTATTTGGGGCGTTGGACACCGCCGCCTGAACGCAGCAGCATAAGGCCTTCATGAGCCGTCTCGTCGTCGTTTCAAATCGCACTGCCGATCCTCGCAAGCCTGCTGCCGGTGGACTCGCCGTGGCGGTACGGGAGAGCCTGCAACAGACGGGCGGGCTCTGGTTTGGCTGGAGCGGCAAGATCCGGAAAGCAGGGGACAGCGCAAAAGCCGGCCAAGATGAAGTTCAGGTCCAAACGGCTGGGAACGTAACGCTTGCGACACTTGACCTGAGCCGGGAAGATCACGACACGTATTATCTGGGTTACGCGAACGGTGTCTTGTGGCCGGTGTTCCACTACCGGCTGGACCTTGCCAATTTCGACACGCGATTCGCAGCGGGCTACCGCCGGGTGAACCAGTTGTTCGCGCACAAGTTGCTGCCGCTGTTGAAGCCGGACGATCTCATCTGGGTTCACGACTACCATCTGATCCCGCTTGCGGCCGAGTTGCGCGCAATAGGGTGTACCAACCGCATCGGCTTCTTCCTGCATATTCCGATGCCGCCGCCGCTGATCATGGCAGCGATTCCGGAACACGAATGGCTGATGCGCTCGCTCTTTGCATACGATCTGGTCGGCTTCCAGAGCGAAGCGGACTTGACGCACTTTTCTCACTACGTTGAATCCGAAGCGCAGGCGCAACGGTTGAGTCCGGACCGCCTTCGGGCGTTCAATCGCACGCTGCGGGTCGGCGCGTATCCCATCGGCATTGATGTCGGCGACTTCATTCGTCTTGCCGACTCGAAGGAGGGACGCGACATGTTTGCCCGGATGCGCGACGAGTATTCCCGGCGGCGTTTGCTGTTGGGCGTCGACCGGCTCGACTACTCAAAGGGGCTGCCGCAACGCGTCCATGCTTTCCGTGAACTGCTGACGTACTACCCGGAAAATCGCAATAGCGCGACGCTGATCCAGATTGCTTCCCCGAGCCGCGAGGACGTTGGAGCCTACGATGATCTGCGACGTCAGATGGATAGCCTGTGTGGCGCAATCAATGGCGACTTCGGTGAACTGGACTGGATGCCGGTGCGCTACATTCATCGCAACGTGGCCCGCAAGCGTCTGCCGGGCCTCTATCGCGCGAGTCGCGTGGCGCTCGTTACACCATTGCGGGACGGCATGAACCTGGTTGCGAAGGAATTCGTCGCCGCGCAGGGTCCTGCTGACCCCGGCATGCTGGTGCTTTCACGTTTTGCCGGCGCCGCGGAGCAATTGAAAGAAGCGCTGCTGGTCAATCCATACGATACGCAAGGCACAGCGCAGGCAATTCAGCGGGCTCTGACGATGTCGCTTGATGAGCGGATCAAGCGGCACGAATCACTTCTTGGACGGATCCGCAAGTTCGATGTGCACTGGTGGAGTTCGACGTTTCTGCAAGCATTGGAAGACAGCGGGCAGGCTGCGCCATCCCGAACGGGAAAACGCGAGGCTCTGCCTGCGGAAGAAGTGTTTCGGGTTATGTCGGGTAGCTGGGCGCGGTTACCCGTGTCCAGCTAGGGGTATTTCGTACCTTTCGTGCATGTATGGACCCAACGCATTTTGCAAGCTTCTTATTCGTGATGTCGAAACGGTCTGCATGCATGTATCCGGCTTGCAGTTGGACAATAGCCGAAGCACGCCCGCAGCCTCGATGAGATCCGCGCACCCTGTCCTTAGCAAAATCGCGGCTTGCCTAAAAGCGCAGCCGGCACGAAAAACAGGCTTCAGGATGCTGGTTCAACCAGTTTCGTCATCGCTTTTGAGAAGCTTCGCAAACCAACGTGGGTGATGCACTCCGTTAAGCACTGGTGTCTTATGCCGTGGCGCCTGGCGAAACTTAACTGGTCTCGCCGCTGAGCCGCGCCTGGATGATGCTTGCGTTCCTGTTGGCTAGCGCAACTGCACATAGTCGGCGAGTCCGAAGCGGCCTGCGGCAAGCGGCACGTCACGTGCGTTGGCCCAGTTGGTGCCGTACACATCGCCGTCCTGCAGCATTTTCCGATGAACACGGCGGTCGCCTTGACGACTTCCGGGTTCAAGTCGTCGGGAAGTTGGCTCGGCACTGCGTCTGTATTAGTGATCATGCTAGGATTCCTCGAAAGTGCTGATAGAGACGGATATGACTGTCTTGCATAAAGAGGTTGCAGTCCCCCCGCACAGGATCGTCATTAACGCTGAACGTGAATACCGACCGGGAGATGCTGATCCGAACGGCGGCTATTACGCCCGCGTGGTGATCACGAGGCTGGATGGCGCGCCCGTGTATAAAAATTTCGTCATGTACCAAATCGAGCGGGGGGATGTTTTCGGAGATACTCAGGGAGCGTTCAGAGATGCCGAAGAGCGGGCTCGTGAAGCAATTGCGAACGGGTTTCCGGACAACTGAGTTCACGTATTTTCTCCAGTAGTCGGCATAGCGCCTGTATTAGTTAGTGGTCGTGGTGTCCTCACTCATTGTTCGATTGCTTCGCGCTCATCCGCGGCCTTTTCCCGATTTGCTATTCTTGATGGGATACGGCAGGAGGATTAGGTGAAGCAAATAACCATTTCACGGCTCTGTTTCCTGGGCGCGGGCTGCACTACCGTTCAGGAAGGAAAACGACCTAAGGGGAAGGCCGTAGCCCGGGGACTCACACAACGGGCATTGGAAATTTTCAGCAGGCTGTTACCGTGCGCCGATGGTTACCTGACATAACTTCCGGATCTCGCCCTCTGTATCTGAAGCTCGTCCAGGAGCTTGAGATGGCGATTCATACCGGTGTTTTTGAGGCGGGGACGCAGCTACCGCCCCAGCGGCTACTGGCCGATCAGTTGGGAATCCACTTAAATACTGTAAATCGTGCCTACGTCGAGATTCGTCGGCGCGGCTTAACCGAAAGCAGAACGCGACGCGGGACTATCGTGCTCCCGCCCCATAGAAAAACAAAGAGCTCACGTGCGCCCTGAGATGAGGGAGTGACCGGGTCTCGCGCCCTTCGCTTTAACAATGAAGCGTGACATAGACGTGATCCGCGAGCTGATGCTCAAGCTCGAGAGCCTGCCGATGGAATACGGCGATAACGCCCACATCGCTCCAGATAGCCCAGGTGTCCTGGTTGACGGCTACAGCTTCGACCAGATTGCGGGCCACCTTGATCTAATTGTGCAGGCAGGCTTTATCGATCGCAGCAGGAGTCATCCAGCGATCGGGTTCATGTTCAGAGGCCTGAGCTGGTCAGGCTATGACTTCCTGGATTCCGTCCGCAGCCCCCCGACGTGTGGGATAGGGCCAAGCAGGCTGCATCAACTGCGGGCGGTTTCACGGTCGAGCTGCTCGTGTTTGCTGCGACGACGTACCTCGAAGGCAAGATCAAGGCGCTGACCGGTGGCTAGCGCAAACCTTGTCCTTCCCGCCGGCGCTACAGTGCCCCCCTGGTCACGTCTGCCGGCGACCGCGCCGGTATTCGTTTCCTCGAATTCTTCGCGTCGGCAATCCGCAATCCGCACACGCGGCGTGCGTACGCGCGCGCGGCCGGCGAATTCCTTGAGTGGTGCGCCGGCGCCGGCGTACCGTCGATCACGGCTGTGCAGCCGCTGCATGTCGCGGGCTGGATCGAGCTGCAGACGCAGACTCACTCCGCGCCGACCGTCAAGCAGCGGCTTGCGGCGATCCGCCATCTGTTCGACTGGCTGGTGACCGGCCAGATCGTGCCACACAACCCGGCTGCGTCGGTGCGCGGACACGGTCACACCGCGAAAAAGGGCAAGACGCTGGTGCTCGAGGCGACCGAGGCGCGGCAGCTGCTCGACAGCATCGATGTGAGCACGCCCCTGGGGTTGCGCGCCCGCGCGCTGATTGCGCTGATGGTGTTTTCGTTCGCGCGGATCGGTGCGGCGCTCGCGATGCGGGTCGACGACGTCTATGTGCAGCACCGATGGCTGTGGGTGCGGCTGCGCGAGAGGGGCGACAAGCGCCACGAGATGCCGTGTCATCACACGCTCGAGGCGTACCTGCACGCCTACCTCGACGGCACCGGCATCGGTGGCGATCCAAAAGGGCCGCTGTTCCGCACGGTCCGGCGCGGCACCGGGCAGTTGAGCGAGACGCCGCTGCCGCAGGCGAACGCGTATGCGATAGTGCGGCGCCGTGCGATCGCGGCCGGCATCGGCACAAAGATCGGCAACCACACGTTCCGGGCGACCGGCATCACCGCGTACCCCAGGTGACGCCAACGGGACACATTCCGCGCAACGCTGCCTCCAACCTATAATGATTGTGTTGGACGACCACTCTGTTGGGTCTTGATGCAATGAGTGGCTACCCGCACGAAAGCGGCGGAGATAGGCATGCGCTTCGAAGCATTTTCCTTTGGTTGCATCCGTATTGATGGCGTCACCTACCTGCATGACGTGGTGATCGACCACGGGCAGGTTCGCAAACGCAAGAAGAAGCCATCCAAGGCGTTCCGCGAGACCTTTGGGCACACACCGCTGTCAGTGGCGGAGGACATCCCCTGGAAATGCCAGCGGCTGGTGATTGGCACCGGCACCGGGGCGTTACCGGTAATGGAAGAGGTGAAGCACGAGGCCCGGCGTCGGCAAGTCGAACTGGTCATCCTGCCGACAGCAGAGGCCATCGCCAATCTGAAGGAGCACCCTGACCAGGCCAATGCCATCCTGCATGTCACGTGCTAGGCCATTTGGCGTGGTATGAATTTACATTGAAACTGAGCAGCATTTAACATGTCAGGCGAGCCCGTCCATCACGGGTCACGCGGTCAGCCGTCTCGAAATCCGATCCGTCGACGTTGGGCCAGTCCTCAACGACACGACGTGCCGAAAACTGCTCGCCTTCCATCGCCAGTTCACGTATGGGCCATCCGGTTTTCGCACCCGAAGGACTGCCCCGCCTGCAATCGACAGGTGACGGGGCCATCACCGAACATCGTTGACCATTAACTTCTCGGGAGGAGATCGAACCATGTCGAAACGCTGGCTTTGGTGAGGGGCGGAATAGGCGGACTGGGCGAAGCCATCAGCGTCAAGCATCCATGATGCGGGTTCACGGTGGTGGTTACCCATTCGCCGAACAATGCGGGCGTCGAGCGCTGGCTCGCGCGGGTGGCCGCTGATTATCGTCCATTCCACGCCTATGCGGTCAATGTGGCTGACTACGACTCCTGTCAGCACTGTGTGCAGAAAGTCATGAACGAGGTCGGCCCGGTCGACAGAACAATGCGGACATTACGCGCGACGCGAGCTTCAGGAAGCTGGACAAGGTCGACTGGGACGCGGTGATCCGGACCAACCTCCGACTCGGTGTTCAACATGACGAAGCCGCTGTGCGACGGCATGGTCGAGCGTGGCTGGGGCCGCATCCCCGCTCCCAGCAGCCACGCATGACGCGGCAAGGTTGTTGGGCATTTTAAAACCGTGATGTTCTTCGAAGTAGCTTTCCCAAGCTGGATCGAATGGATTCGCCTCGGCCTTGACTTTCGTGTGTCGCCGGATCGGGACGTCGACGCTACTCCCGCCTGGCACACTGGTAAGCTACCAGGTGACTGTCGCGCCAGTCGTCGATTGCAGGCAAGGCTTTCGTAGCGCTGTCTGGGCGCCCCTGTGGGAAGAGTTCTTCTGCGATTGGCGCCAACTCTGGTTCAACGAGCGCATCGAGCCGCCGAGCTGGGTGACGAAGCCATTGCCGCGGGAGCAAAGGGAATCCTGTTCCCGTCGACAATCGCGGCGCCCGGTGTGAACCTGGTCCTGGACGTGGATCGGTTCGATGCCGATGATGTCATCGAGGTGTTCGATCCGTCGGGGGCGTTACCCAAAAAACAGGACTCGTGGCGGTGACGCGCTTGAACAAGGGTAATTGCGACTCCCTTTTGCCTCAACGATGAGCGCAAGTCCGCCCCAATCCCCTATCCGGCTACAGGGTAACGTTTCCACTCGAACGGTGAGCTTTTGCAGGCGCCCCCGGTGAGCCTTTTCAGGAGCTTGACCGATGACACCCTCTCACAACGGCGCGCACGGCACCGTCCATCTGGTGACCGACAGCGACGCGCTCACCGCGAGCGTGCGGCTCGAAGCCACGCCCGATGGCAAGAGCCTGCTGCTGATCGACGTCGATTCGCGCAACCTGGCATCCACCATGAGGTGCGCTATGAGATCACGCCGGCCGAATTGATCGCCGCGATCCGTGCGCACGGCGCCGAATTGCCAGGCGCGAACCATCCCGATGCTGCCGATCGCGACTGAGCCAAAGCCCGCCGGATGGCCGCTCACCGCCGCGCAGTTTCAGCCGCTTCCGGCCGTGCCGACCGAGGCGGCGTGGCCAACCCGGCGTGAGAGAATCGTGTACACCCCGGAAGATTGTGCCCAGCTGTCGTGTGCACCGGTTCGCTTCCAGCCGCTGTATGTGGGGTTGGGCATAAAAAGGGTGGACACAGGATTCGGACGGACACGTACGTTAGCCGCACCGCACAATCAATAGCATCCGTGACTTGGCATTGGGCGACAATTCCCGGCTGAACGTCCGGGAGCCGAGATAGTGCCGAGCCTTATGGGACTGGGCTTTCCGGACCTCTGGCGGACGGAAATCTCCGAATCCCCTGACGGCACCCCAAAACCAGCACTGTCGGGTACGCCCGAACGCTCGGTCCCCGTGTTCCGCGCTAGACTACTGACGGGTGCATTTTTTGCAGTTTGGCAGCTGTCGGGAGACGCCGCCATGAATCGGCCGCCAGTTCGATTTCCCTTTCGTGCGATCGGCGTCGTGCCGGTTTGGCGATGGTTCAAGTGGCTGTTGCTGGCCGCTTTTCTGGTTGCGCTGGTGATCGCGGCGCGCCTCGTTCAAATTGAAATCGGGACCTCCCGGCTGCAGGCGCGCTATCTGTCCGAACTGGGGCGCGATATCGCCTTTACCGTCGACGACGGCGCGAGCCACAGCATCCGGTTTCCCGCGAGCGGTCCGTACGACGTGCGTCTCGGCTACGCGTCGCTGCCGTCCTTCGACCAACTCCTCAGCGCGCGCGGTTTTGCGGTCGCCTCGCAGGCGCGCGATTCCGCCAGGATGGCGTCACTGGCAGACGACGGCCTGTTCCTGCCGTACGACGAAAAGGATCAGGCCGGACTGCTGCTGCGCGATGCGAGCGGCACACTGCTTTTCAGCGCGCGGTATCCGGACCGCGTCTACGACAGCTTCGACGCGATTCCACCGCTCGTCGTCAACGCGCTGCTCTTCATCGAAGACCGCTACCTGCTCGACCCGGAGCAACCGAACCGCAACCCGGCCATCGACTGGGGCCGTTTCAGCCGTGCGCTGTTCGATCAGGGCATGCGCGTGATCGACAGGCATCAGCCGACGCCGGGCGGCAGCACGCTCGCCACGCAGATCGAAAAATTCCGCCACTCGCCAGGCGGCCGCACCGCGACGCCGCCGGAGAAACTGCGGCAAATCGCCTCAGCGTCCGTGCGTGCCTATCTCGGCGGACCGCAGACGCTGGCCGCACGCCGGCAGATCGTCGTGCGCTATCTCAACTCGGTGCCGCTCGCCGCGAAGCCCGGCGTCGGCGAAATCAGCGGCATGGGCGATGGTCTCGCGGCATGGTACGGACGCGACTTCGACGAGGTCAACCGCATCCTGAACGCGCCGGCTTCTGCCGAATCGCTCGGCGCGCAGGCGCTCGCGTTCAAGCAGGCGTTGTCGCTGATGATCGCGCAGCGCGCGCCGTCGCGTTTCCTGCGTTCCGGGAGCATGGAACTCGATCGCCTGACGGACAGCTATCTGCGCCTCCTGGCCGCCAACGGGATCATTTCGCTGTCGCTGCGCGACGCCGCGCTGGCGACGCCGCTCGAACTGGATCGCGCGCCCAGGGTACGCCCGCCGGTATCGTTCGTGACGCGCAAGGCCGTCACCGCGCTGCGTGCGCATCTGCTCACCACGCTCGGCGTATCGGGCTTCTACGACCTCGACCGGCTGGATCTGACGGCGACCGCCGCACTCGACAACCGGGTCCAGCAAGCGGTCAGCGAAAGGCTCGCGAGCGCCGCCACGCGCGAGGGCGCACAGGCGGCCGGCCTGTACGGCTTCGAAATGCTGCGCACGCAGGACGATCCGTCGAAGATCGCCTATAGCTTCACGCTGTTCGAGCCCCGCGACGGGGCGAACCTCGTGCGGGTCCAGACCGACAGGGTGAACCAGCCGTTCGACATCAATCAGGGCGCACGCCTGAACCTCGGCTCGACCGCCAAGCTTCGCACGCTGATCACGTACTTGCAGATCGTCTCCACGCTGCATGCGCGTTACGCGTCGATGAGCGTGGCGCAACTGCACGATGTGAAGCCCGACACGCAGGATATGTTGACGCGCTGGGCACTTGGCTACCTGTCGCATACCTCGGATCTCTCGCTCAGCGCGATGCTCGATGCCGCGGTCGAGCGCAAGTATTCGGCGAGTCCGGGCGAGACCTTCTACACGGGTGGCGGCGCACAGACGTTCAATAACTTCGAAGCGAGCGACAACGGCCGCATCCTCACCGTGCACCGCGCGTTCCAGCATTCGGTGAATCTGGTGTTCGTGCGGCTGATGCGCGACATCGTGCACTACGAGATGGTCCAGACCGCAGGACCGACGTCGCAATGGCTCGACGATCCGGCCACACGCCGTACTTATCTCACGCGTTTTGCCGATCAGGAAAGCCGCGTGTATATGCATCGGTTCTACACGAAGTATCGCGGCAAGACAGCCGACGAAGCGCTCGCCGTCCTGCTGCTTGACGTGCGCAAGTCGCCGCCCAAGGTCGCGACCGTATTGCGCAGCGTGGCGCCGGATGAGCCGCAAGTGTGGTTCGACGCGCAGATGCGCGCCGCGCTGAAGCGCACGCCAGCGGCAACGCTGTCGTCGGACGATCTCGCGAAGCTCTACACGAAGTACGGCATCGACAGATTCAATTTGAACGATCGCGGCTATATCGCGAGCGTTCATCCGCTCGAACTGTGGACGGTCAACTACCTGCGGGACCATCCGCTCGCGACCGAGAGCCAGTTGCAGGAGGCGAGCCGCGCCGTGCGTTTCACCGCATATTCGTGGCTCTTCAAGACGCGCTACCACGCGACGCAGGATCGGCGCATCAAACGTATGGTGGAATTGCAGGCTTTCGCCGAAATCGGCAAATCGTGGCGCGCGCTGGGCTACCCGTTCGCGACGCTCACGCCGTCGTACGCAGCGGCGATCGGTGCGTCGGGCGACCGGCCGGTCGCGCTCGCACAACTCGTCGGCACGATTGCGAACGGCGGCAAGATGCTGCCGACGCAGACCTTTGTCGAACTCGAGTTCGCGAAGGGCACGCCCTATGAGACGCATTTCACGCGGGCAGCGACGACGCCGCGCACGGCGTTGTCGCCGGAGATTGTCGATGTGGTGCATGGCTTGTTGCGCGACGTGGTGCTCGGCGGCACGGCGAAGCGTCTTGCGGCCGGCATGACGTTCCCTGACGGACAGACGCTCGACGTGTATGGCAAGACGGGAACGGGCGACCAGCGCTTCAATGTGTTCGCCCGCGGCGCACGCCTGATCGAATCGCGTAAGGTTAACCGGAGCGCGACGTTCGTCTTCGTGATCGGCGATCGCTTCTTTGGCACGCTGACCGCCTATGTGCACGAGCCCTATGCGGCGCGCTACGCTTTCACGAGTGCATTGTCGGTGCAGTTGCTGAAGTCGCTCGCGCCCGCACTGCAGCCGTTGCTCGATGGCGATGAGCATTCAGCGATCCTGTCTTCGACGGGGGGCGGGGAATAGCTACAGCGCGGTCATTAGCATACGCGTCCACACATACCGGCGCGCGCAGAAATGCCATTGCGTTTCGGCCAACTCGTCGAGCACCCCGTTGCAGCGCGGGTATGCCGATCGTGCACATACGACGCGACTCAGGTTAGCTGCGCGTCCGATGTGGCTCCTGGAAACCCTCACCGGTCGCTCGAGGCTGGCGTAGAGTTTGATCGCTGGCTACCGGATTCTGTCGGCCAGTTCAGCATCCATCGGGTGGGGCGAGACGGGCCGCGTTGCGGCGTTCGTTGGTATCCCGCGGGATTTTTGCGCTGCTTCCGGCCCCGGGGCGCCCCTGCGTAAGCAGGGTCATGTAGCAGATTCCATCGCCACGTTGCGATTGGAACTCGCCGCAGCCCTGCTGGCTTGCTTCGAAAGGTGCCCATGCTGCGGTCGACGAAACGAACATTTGTTAACACAGTCGTACCTAGGAGATGACCTGTGGCTGCAACCCCCGCGCCGATCGCCGGCATCCGCAACATCGGCGTCATTGCTCACATCGACGCTGGCAAGACCACCATTACCGACCGGATCCTCTTTCACACGGGACGCACCCATCGGCTGGGTTCGGTCGACAGCGGCACGACGCTGACCGACTGGATGGCCCAGGAGCGCGAACGGGGGATCACGATCGTCGCGGCGGCGATCAGCGCGCGGTGGCGCGACTGCATGATCAACCTGATCGATACCCCGGGCCATATCGATTTCACCGCCGAAGTGCAGCGCTCGCTACGGGTGATGGATGGCGCCGTGGTGGTATTCGATGCCGTGCACGGCGTACAGCCGCAAAGCGAGACGGTATGGCGGCAGGCCGATCGCTACCGGGTGCCGCGGCTGTGCTTCATCAACAAAATGGATCGCATCGGGGCCGACTTCGAGCGCGCGGTGGCCAGCGTGCGCGAGCGCCTCGGTGCGCCGGTGGCGTGCCTGCAAATGCCTGTCGGCCACGAAGCGGCATTCGAAGGCGAGATCGATCTGCTGTCGATGCAGGCGCTGCGCTGGGGGGCTGCGCAGGAGGGCAAGCCGGAATGCGGTCCCATACCGGCTTAATATCGTGCGGCGGCCGAGGCCGCGCGGCAGCGCCTGATCGAGTCCGTCGCCGAGGCTGACGATGAACTGCTCTCGCTTTACGTGACCGGCGGCGACATCGGGACGGAGCCGTTACGCGCGGCGCTGCGCCGTGCCACGCTCGCCAATCGCCTGTTTCCGGTTTGCTGTGGCGCCGCGTTACGGGATATCGGCGTGCAACCGCTGCTGGACTGCGTGGTCGATTTTCTGCCGTCACCGCTCGATATCGGCGAGGTACAGGGGACCGATCCCGACAGCGGTCTCACGATCTGCCTCGCGCCGCGCGACGAAGAACCGCTCGCGGCGCTGGTCTTCAAGATCGTCAACGATCCCTACGTCGGGCACCTGGCCTATGCGCGCATCTATTCGGGCATGGTCAGCGCCGGCATGACGCTGCACAATGCCACCCGTAACCGCAAGGAGCGGGCCGGGCGCCTGTTGCGCATGTATGCCAATCACCGCGAAAACGTCGAGGCGCTGCACGCCGGGGAAATCGGTGCGTTTCTCGGCCTGAATCAGACCTATACGGGCGATACGCTGTGCCACGCGGAACACCCGGTAACGCTGGAAACGATCACTTTCCCGGAGCCGGCCCTGCGGGCCACGGTAGAACCGAAAACGCTCGCCGAGCATGGCCGCATGGCCGAGGCGTTACGCCAGTTGACCGATGAGGATCCGACCCTGCAACTGAGCCTGGATGAAGACAGCGGCCAGTTGCTGATTGCCGCCATGGGCGAACTCCACCTCGAAATCTTGCTGGACAGGTTGGAGCGCGAATACGGTGTCGCGGCGAAAATGGGGCGGCCGCGCGTGGCCTACAAGGAAACCATCACGCGCGAAGTGGCGGCTGAGGAGGGGCGTTTCGTCCACCAGACTGGCGGGCATGGCCAATACGGCCATGTGATTCTTTCGCTGCGCCCTGGCGCGCGCGGCTCGGGCATGCGCTTCGAAAACGCAGTCACCGGCGGGGCTGTGCCGCGCCAGTTCATCCCGGCGGTGGAGCAGGGTGTGCGCGATGCCGCCGAAATCGGAGCGCTGGCAGGCTATCCCGTCACCGACATCGAGGTGCGTCTCGAAGGCGGTTCCAGCCATTCCGTCGATTCGAGCGAATTCGCTTACCGCGCCGCGGCCATCCAGGCATGCCGCGCGGCGTTCGGCAAGGGGCGGATGGTGCTGCTTGAACCGATGTTCCGCATCGAGGTGCTGGTGCCGACTGAGTACACCGGGGCCGCGCTGGCGCAGCTCGGCGCCCGCCGCGCCGAGATTGAAGGGGTGGCGCCGCGCCCGGGCGGTGTGGAAGCGATTGCCGGCCAAGTGCCTCTCGCCGAAATGTTCGGCTACGTTACTGAATTGCGCTCGGTCACCCAGGGCCGCGGGCTGTATTCCATGGAGTTCGACCACTATGCCGAGGTCGAGCTTGAGGTGGCAGGCGTGGCGTCCCGGAATTAAACGGCGGAACGACCTTCATCGGTCGAATTCAGCGCCTGCCGGCGCAGTTCGAAACCCGCCGGTTTTGGGTCACACGCAGGCGAGCGGAATCCGTCTGGGCAGCGTCATCCCGCGCTTCGTGTGTAAACCTCGTTTGAACCACGCCCTCCTGTTATGAGGCGTCCGGCCGTCTGCATGCTGACTTCGCGGCTATAGTACAGATCTGTGTTCCCTTGTCAGCGCATCGCGCAAACGGTCGTGCAGCCCCCAACTCCGGACGTCATACGCCTGTTCCCAACCTTCGTGTGCCAGAGCCGCCTCGAACCAGCGTGTTATGAACCACTTAACCGGGGTCTGCTGACGTATGTCGCAACCTGGATGCGCGCTGGTTGCGGAACACGCACAGATGCCACTTGGCAATCCAGGCACAAACAACATCAGATGCCCGAATTTGCTGCGCTGATCACTCGCATCGACGCAGCCGTGCGCAACGTGCTCGCGTTTATCAAGGTAGCCGATGCCCCGTTCCGCATCACGGGGTGCTGGGTCAACGTGCTGGGTCCAGGTGCGGCACACGCCACACAGCCATCCCAACAATTTTCTGAGCGGCGTCTACTATCTGCAAACGCAGGCAGGCACAGACACGATCAATTTTCACGATCCGCGCCCTCAGACTGCCATCATTCGTCCGCCGGTCACCGAATTGACGGCGTACAACACCGACCAGACGGTGGTGACGGTGA
>NZ_JARESU010000174.1:0-14432 GCF_046027075.1 Paraburkholderia sp. RL18-085-BIA-A
GATGGTCCTGAAGCGCTCCTCGAAGATCGCCGGATCAAAGTGCTGCTTGCGACCCCGCTTCGGTGTTTTTCGCCCACGCGGGTTCTCGGGGATGGGTTCGGACCGGCATCGTATTTCGCTGACTTCGTTTCGGTGGTGAGGCCGAGCTTGCGGTCTCGGTATTCGCGCGCAACCTTGGGCAGGCCATTCTTGTCGACGACGAATCGCCAGTGGTTCGCGGTGAGCCAGTGCGCCATGGCTGCGCGCTGATTCGGTTTGCAACCGACCAGGTCGGCCAGCTCGTGCGCTGATAGGTAGTCGCTCAATTCACACCCCAGTGTTTGCGCGTGGTTTCCAGAATTCGTTGTGCTGCTGCGGTCATGCTGTGAATTCGAATGGTTTGGGCCGCATGCTGGCGGCGATATAAAGCGGGTGCTTCGGGCTGCCATCCTTGTTCAGGTCGAGGTGGTACAGCTTGTTGCGCATGCCCGTGATCCGAATGATGTGCATCAGGTCCGCGGCGCGCGCCGAGGCCGCCGAGTGCGCACCCCATGCGCAGATCACCATCGGCGCATCGTCGATCGCGTCGAGCACGGCGCCGTCGGCTGTCCCAACAGGTCCGAGCGGATCCGGATGGGTCAGCGGTTCGGCGGGGTCGGTCGCACGGAGCGGGAACAAGTTAGCCACCTCGAGACGCCCGTACTTGCCCGCGATCGCGCGCGACATGCAACGCGTGATCGTCGGGTCGTCGGACAAATGGTCGGCCATCGACGGGTTCAGCATCAGAAACGCTAGTGTCGGCTTGCTGCGGTCCCACTCGCGCCAAAGGCGATACCGGTACGCGCCACAGTCGCTGATGTGCGCGCGGCGCTCGCCTGCGAGATCCGTATCAGTCAGGTATTGCATGCTACGATTCCTCGAAAACCACCAGGGGGCGAAAATGACGACAAAATTCGGCCAGCCATACAAAGGACATACCTTTGCCGTCGAGGCCCGAGAGCTTCAGCCTTCCGGCGGAAATTTCATACCGGTGATGTTCCTCTACGCCCATGGCAGGTGGGGTGAGATCAATATCGGCGCAAGTGTGTTGTTCAACTCGCCGAACGAAGCAATCGCCCATGGAGAGAAGGCAGCGCGCGCCTATATCGACAATCTCGTGGATAAAGCAGGTCAAAAGGGGTGATTTCGCGATTCAACCTTTCGAAACTCGACCACCCACACCCATGGATTGACGTCCCACCCGTAGCCGCGCGCGGCGTTGAGACTGTCCCAAAGTCGACGATAAGCTTCTCGCGGATCGTCGCTCCAGAACGTTGTTCCATGGACGCCATACTTCGCGCCGACACCGCCGACGTTCATCAGCCCCTCAGCAAGCGAATCGCGGTTCGAGATGTCCTGCAGCCGCTCGACGCGCACGCCGGTCACCTCGAGCGTGATGCGCGACATTGCCTGTGGCATGTGGATCGACGGCTTCCACGTGATTTCGTCTGCCGCCGGAATGTTCTCGAAGCTGGCTGGCACGCATGCGGGGTAATCCGCTCGGTAAAGCGTCGGTCCCGGATCGAGCGTTGTCGGCTGAGCCCACGTTTCGCGCACATAGAGTCGATCGCCGACACTGCCGCACGGGCAGGGTTGCAGAGCGCTACCGGTATAGACATCAATGGGGTGCTTCATATCGCAGGCCCACGAATAACCGCGCCATGCCCATTGTGCCTCGGCCAGTACCGGTTGCAGGGTCATAAGGCGCCGCGTCTGCGTCTTGCTGCCATCGAGCAGCGCGCGCACCATTGCGCCGCTGAAAAGGATCGGGCGTTCCTTCATGCTAGGATTCCTCTGGTCATCGGGAGGCGCACATGACAACGCACGTGTTTCATGAGTTTCCGCAGGACGAACAAGAAGATGTGACAGCGGCTGCGGCTGCTGAAGGGTTCGACATCGGCGAATTCACGATCTCTGACGAAGAGTTGTATCTCCCTCGCAAAACTGTCGGGCCGATTCGCCGACAAGTCACAGTGACTCGGTTGATCAACAATACAAGCAAGGTCTACGACGCCGGCCATGGCACTGGTTGGACGGTGGAATTCGAGCAGGATTTGGCCTCCGGCGCATTCGGTCCGTGATAAGCCCAGTCTCATACGGTCGCCTCCGGATATTCGTCATGCGTGCGGCCGTCTAGCTGGCGGCCGGCCGCCTTCTTGCCGACCTTCACCATGCCGCAGGCTTTCTCGGCGTCCGCATAGCCTTCGCGATGCCAACTCGGCTTTGTCAAGATTCCGTCGAAGTGCACCCAATGAGCGTTGTTCCGGGCCATGTCGCCGTCGTAATGGCCGTTCTCGTTGGCGCCGGCGAGGTCGACGGCCCTGTTCGTCATGCTCAACCCAAGCGATTCAGCGGCACGCGTCAGGCGATAGCGATATGTGCCGCAGGGGCTGATAACGGCGCTCACGATCGATCCTCCTGATCCCTGGCAAAAGAAGCGGCGCATAATGGTGGGATCCCTTTGTCAGGACGATGGAGGTAGATGTGACTACTTTTGCTATAGACGCCGTTCGCATCAACCCGGCGAACGACAGGATTACCCACGTGCGTTGGGCTCCCGTCGACCCGTCGACGCGTGACTGGTTGTCCCCCACGTCAATTGTCGGGGTGGTCGAAGTCGTCGCCGCGATCCGTCGGGGAGATGCTGTTTGGTCTCTTTTTACGCTTGGCGGCACACGGTATCTGGGGCCAAAAATTGTGTCTGTCGCGCACACCGACGGACACGACGGGATTGACACGGATGTCCCTGGCTCTTATGTCGAAAAATGCATTGACGATCTGCCGCACGTTTGACCGCATACCTTTAAGGCCGTCGGCGATCATCGCGCGCATCGTTTCTCGGCAGCCGCCAAGGTGCAACTCGAACCGGTTTCCGGAATCGCTCACTTCTTGCTCTTTTTATTCGTGTGGCGCGCAAACGCCGTTTATTCGTTTGTTCGCTGTGCACCCATCTACCAGGCTATCCGGTCGGAGTCGCGATCTGCTTGCGCACTGCCGCCGCCGTGGCTTGAGAGCATCCGAGAAACTTCCGGATCTCCATGACCGTCCCGCGCAACTGGCCGGCGCCGATGGCCGTGATGACGCGGGTAACGTCGTCTGGCTGCTCGGTGGCCGGTGACTGGATCGCCGCGACCGGGTTACTGGCGTCCGTTACTTCCGTGACTGGCGCGGCGTGACTGGCGTACTGGGCGGGCGTTACCGCGACTTCAGTCACGTCAGTGGGGCGCAGCGCGAGCAGCCAGGCGAAGCAGGCGACACCTTCGAGCATGGCGGCGAACGCTAGGCCCGCGATCAGGTCGGCGTGCGCCACCGGCAAACCAAATGCGGTCAGCGCGCCAGTCACCGGGTCAGCCATCGCTGCGGCGCGCGCGGCGGTGCCGCTGTCTTGTGCGGCTTCGGCGCGCTTCGCTTCTGCTGCCTCGACGGCGAGCGCTTCGAGGCGCGCGGTCTGAGTTGCGCGCTCAACCCGGACGGTCGCGCAGTGCTCACCGCAGCGGCGCTCCGTAACTCGAGCCAATTTCGCGACAGCGTCAGCGCGGTCGGCTGCAATCTCAGCCGGGCCGCGACCGTGAGTAACGACTGCCGGCACGGCCGCGGCGCGCAGCTCGCCGGCATGCTTCTGCGCCATCACGAAAAACACCGCATGCCCGTAGCAGGTGGCAGCCATGCAGGCGAGCCACAGCGCGGCGCCGATCACCCGAATACGCCATCCATGCGGACGGCACAGGGCAGGGAGCAGGTGAGCGGCGACCACCAGCACGACGCCGACGGCGATCCACAGCGCGCGCTCTGCTACCCACCCGCCGCGCTGCCAGCCTGCGACGATGGATAGGCACGCAGCAGTAGCGGTCGCCGTGACTGCGAGTAATGCCGGTTGCGTTCTCATTGGCATGGTCGTTTTGTTCTCAGTGGCGAGCATCAAAAGTTCGTCGTGACGTCAATTACGACTTCGCAGGCACCGGCCGCGCGTACCTCAACGATGTACGACTCGCTGACGGCAGGAAGAATGCTCAGCCCGTCCTCACCACCGCATTCGCCGTCCGGGTGAGTCACACAGCCGACGTGATGCGGCGGGAACTTGCCCAGGTCCTCGATCAATTCGGCGACAGTCATGCCACACGCGCTGCAACGTTCATTGCATTCCGTGCGTCGACCAGCTTTGTGAGCGTCGGTGACTTGGAAGTGGCGATCTTGTACGCATCCGAGGCCGCCTTCTTCCATGCAACAGCCGTCTGATAACTGCCGGAGATGACTGCCGGAGGAATGCGACGCCTGTTGCGTCGGCATCCATGCGGTCAAGACGGGCAACCGGTTCACAGCGGCGCCCTCTCATACGGTGGAGCGGGATTTAGACCCGGCGGCCGCCCCAGCTTATACGCGAGCGGCCCCCATTTATGCGCGGGCGTTCCTGCCGGCGTTCGGGTGAGCGCAAGATAGGTGCGTATGGCGCGGGCGGCATGGCGAGGCGCGTGGTGTGGCATCCACGTGGTGGAGGAAGCAGATGAAAGACCGATACGAAAAGGCCCCAGTCGGAGCCTTCGAGCAAATGAAGTCGACGATTGAGGAAATCGAGGAGGACATCGGGGCGCTCGAAGAAGAGGGCCACCACGCATCGGCGGAGATGCGCCGAAAGGTTGAAAAGCTGCGAGTTCAGTTTGCGGCTTTGACCGGAGAGCGGGTCGACGACAGATGACGTGATTTGCGGGCGTGCGGCGCGGCTCGCAGGTGATCAGGATGACGTCGACGAGGGCAGGGTGGCTTTGATCCACTCGAGCACTTCCGGGCGTGCCTCGGTGAAGTGAGGCGCGGCGAACCAGGCGGCGAATTCATCGTGCCACAGCTCGAGGGCGTAATCGGTTAGGTCGAATTCATCATCCGGCGCGCCGTGCCCGTCCTCGTGCAAAAACGTGTAGACCACGCGCTCGCCGTTCCAGTAGGCGACGGCAAAGTCGGTCAGGTCCGCTGTCGTGCCGCGCGGCTTGTCGCGGAGCAGCTTGGCGAGTTCAGCGTCGACGGATTCGTGAGTCATTTGCATGGCGATCTCCCCTATCACGAGCACGCGCGTTGGCGTACTGGTTCCATTGTCGGACGGGACGCCGCCGTACGCGAGTCTGCAAAAAGTCTGCAGGTCTGGGGGTGCGGGTGTGGACTGCAGTGCGGTGATCGCGTGGAAGGGCTGGAAGGTGATGAAAGATGGCGTGCAGGCGGCCAAACAGGCGCCGTTTGCAGAAAATCGGCCTGCTTAATATGTGAGCAGTCGTCCCGCGAGGCCCGGCAGGCCTAGGCCCTCGGTCGTGATTCCATATTGCGCGCATGAATACCTATGCATGCGCACAAAATGCCCCGTGAAGCACATCCAGACCGCACCAACGCCCTAATCGCGATCCGCGAGCACGTCGGACGCCTCGGCACGGTCGAGGGGCAACGAGCTGCGAGAAAGCTCTTTCCGAACATCGGGAAGCCGACTTGGGAAAGTTGGTGCCGGCTGGTTTGCCTTGGCGAGCGCACCGACGTCGAACAGCCGGCGGAGGCTGTCGCGGTCGTCACGCGTCCGCTCACGCCGGTTACGCCGATCGCGGCAGACGTCGAGCTGCGCGGGTTTGAATTCGATCATCGCATCGCTGAGATGGACGCGGCGGCCCGTGCGTTGATCGACTACGCGTGGCCGATTGATCCGGAGACGGGTCGACGAGGGCGTCTGAAAAATCCGCTGCTCTTGAAGGCGGGGCACGCTGCACTCGCGCAGACGGCCAGTTTGGTCGTCAAGCACCGGGAGGCCGTCTTTAATCAGGCGAGGCTCGAGGAGCTGTACGAGGTCATCATCGATGAGGTCGGGAAGGCCGATCGCGGCGTGCAGCGCGCGGTCCTCGCGCGGCTACGCGAGCTGTCGGAGCGACGCGGGAATCCGGGCGCCCGTTTCGGGCACGGCGTAGCGCCGGCAACAGAGACGGCCGACTTCTAGGCCGGCCTACTGCGAATCTGCGCCGGCGGCGCTCAACGGTCATCGACACAAGCCTCCGCCAAGCGGACACCAGTTTCTGAATCTACGGGGCAAACCTTGACGGTCCCTCAACATCCACGCCGTCACCGTGCCGACAGGTGTATGGCACGCCAGCGGCAGACATCGTTGCTCCAAATACGGCTCCATCACCGCCAGGCTGCGCACAGTTCATGCCGGAGCTTGTGCAATACCACGCGACGTTTGCGTCAGAGTTCCCTGGTCCTGGCATGCAACGGCCGGATTGGCACAGGTTGCTTTCGCGTGAAACGTCTGCCGTGGGTGGCCGTGCCGCAGCGCATCTTGCGCCGTTCGCGATTTTGGTCGGGCTTTGTACTTCTTGAGCGTTGGCGCTGAGGACAAAAACGACGCCCAAAGCGATCCAACCTATCCGATTGCGAGAAATAAAAAGTTGCATGGCCGTCTCCTTAATGTTCACAACAACGTTTTCCATGAACTCATTTGCGCCAGGGTCAACGAAGACGACGCCACCGAAAAATAAGTGTAGGTGGTCGCAATCGAGCTCATCTGTCCGTTTCGGGTGTACCTCATGTCGCGCCGGCATTGCACCAGCACGTCGAGCACCGTGCCATGCTGGTCTACCGCGCGCCACAACCAGTGTTTCGTCCCGTTGATCGTGACGACCACTTCATCGAGATGCCACTTGTCGCCTCGCGCCAGGGCGGTGGGCCGGATACACCGCAATGCCGAAGCCGAATTTCACCACCCGGCGTCGCACAGTCTCATACGTGGGTTCACTGCCGCGCACGGCCAGCAACTCTTCGACCATGCGCAGGCTCAGCGGGAACCGGTAGTACAACCACACCGCGTAGCCGATCACGTCGGGCGGGAAGCGATAGCCCGCAAACGAAATGGCCGAGGTGGCAGGGGAGCCGTGCGATTGGGCGGTTCGTTTCATGCCGGCTATTTTCGCCGCCCCCGTCGACTTGCCAACAACGTGTTTTGCCATTTGCCTCGAGCCCGACGCACCCAGTAACCACGTGTCCATCGCTTTCGAAATTGAAGAAGGCGATGTCGTCGTCTCAGATATGTCGGATGCGGGAAGGCCGGCTTTCGTTAGCAAATCTCTTATTGCACCGGTTGCTTCGATGCGCGCTGAACCAATTGACATGGTGTTGGTACCCCTTTTTTAGCCGTCAACCGTTGGTTACGGGTTGGAGGCGATTCCAGCCCATCGACCTCCAAAGCGCGCAACAACCAGCGCGGACGCGTTATAGAGCGAGCCCCGCGGGACGAGTTTTGCAACAGCGAATGCTCATGTCGCGGGATTGCCGCTCGCGCCGTTATTGCATGCTACGATTCCGAGGGAAGTAGAAGGGAGATCGCTGTGGAAGATGAGGTCTACGCAACTCACACGCATGTGGCGCGAGTTCGCGTGATGAAGACTGCGGCAGGCTCTTATAGGGGAATCGTGCATCTGCGGCGAGTGGGCGCTGAACCTGAGTCGGACGATCCGCACGAAACTGAACAGGAATTCGCGCGTGAGGATCAGGCGCGAGATGCGGCGCGCGCTCTTGCCAGCAAGTTGCTCAAACAACGTGAGATCTGAATTGTCGCGTCGACGATCCGAACCTCAACAACCGGTGAAGCTTCGAAAACGGCGATGGAGACAGCCATGTGGACCTGCCGAAACTGCAGTGCGCGGTTCGCCTTCGATGGGGCGAGCCCCAACTCGACGAGGAAGGATATGTTTTTTCTTGCGACTGCGACTACCGGAACAAGCCAGTGCACCTAGGTCGAGACGCGGCGTGGTGCCCACAGCTTTTCCAGCGCGACGGCGAGTAGCGTACGCCTGCGGAGATGGTCATGAAGTTCGACTACAAGGAGTTCCACATCGACGCGTCGCCTATTGATGAGGGCGGCGACTACTACGCCCGCGCCAAGATCTACCGGCGCGCCCCGAAGGGTGGCGATGCCGTTGAAGTGAAGTATTCAGGCGACCTCAGCGACTATCCCTCCGACGCAGACGCTATCGAGGCGTCGCAGCGCTGGGCGATCCGGTGGTGCGACGAGAACTCCGTATAGGCCGCAAGCACGGATTCCTCGAAAGAGATCCTTGGAGGCAGTTATGCAGCCTTGCAATGCCTGTCTCAAATTGGTTGGAAAGCCATCTAGCGTTCCCCCGCATGGTGATCTCGCCGATTCCGGAGTCAGTGAAATCGGGTCGCCGGGCCACGTCACGAAGATCAGCAACAACTGGAATTGCACGGTCTGCGGAAGCTGGTTGTGCCAGAACACGGCGGATGGCGAACCTCCAAACGAGTGGGCGATGGGCGGCTGGGTGAGCACCCGGACGGTCGCAACCGGCTGGTCATAGCCAAATACGCCGGCTAGCGCTGGACGAGGGAACCGACCATGACGCTCGGCGACGCATGAAAGCTGCTTTCCGATTAGGATGCGTTGAGAGATCAGGAGGGGGCCATGGAAGGGCAACTGGAACACTGAGGTTTCGTTATTACGCACATGTATTTGAAGAATTGCGTGACGGGCGTAATCGAAGCCACTGGATGTGGTTCGTATTTCCGCAGATCCAGGGCCTCGGGACAAGCGCAATGGCGCAGCGGTTCGCGACCTCGTCGTTGGCCGAGGCCGAGGCGTATCTGCATCATCCGATACTCGGGCAACGGCTGCGGGGAGCAACGCGACTGGTCAACCGTGTCAAAGACCGTTCGATAGAGGAAATTTTCGGATTTCCGCATGACCTGAAGTTTCGGTCGTCGCTCACCCTGTTCGCGCGTGCCACGAGCGACAACGAAATTTTTAGGGAAGCGCTGCGCAAATACTGCGACGGTGACGTCGATCCGCGAACGCTGCAGCAGCTGTAGACGGTCTCTGCGCTGCTTGGGCCCAGGCGCAAGCGCACAGCCTCGAATCGAGACTGGATGCGCTGCAAGGGCCCGATCGTGCAGCGATTTTCGCGGGCACGACACGTAGCTGACGGCCGCCATGCAGCCGATTGCCTGGGAGTTGGTCGCCGCCAGATCTTATGGTGCGTTCCGTGTCAAAGATCTGGACTGGCCTGCTGTATGGAGTGTGACGTGACAGCGATGAGGAACAGCTTCACGCTGCAGCGTGCGTGTAGCAGGGCCGCCGCTGCGCTGACCTGTTCGGCGGTGCTAGTGTTGGGCGCATGTGCGCAGCCTTGGGAAGGCTTCGAGGCCGGCGAACCGGAAGGCGATGTCATCGCCAGGCTAGGCCAGCCGGGCGAGGTCTACCACTTGCCTGGCGGCGCGAAGCGTCTGATGTGGCCGACGCAGCCGATGGGTGAAGTCACCACGGCTGCGGACATCGATGCGATGGGCAAGGTTGATCAGCGTCCGGCAAGTGCTTCAGCCGAGCGAGTTCTATCGGGCGGAGGTCGACAAGTGGACGAAGAAAGACGTGCTTGTCAACTTCGGCCGCCCGGAGGAAACGGCTTACTTTCCATTGATGCCGCGTGAGAGGTGTGGAGCTATCGCTATTTGGAAGACGGCGTGTGGTACCAGCTCTTCCACTTCTATTTCGACGATACGGGCGTGCTGCGCGCGACCCAGAAGAGCCCGGACCCGCTCCACGAGCAGGGTGACGACGACAAGTCGATGTGATTTCACTTCAGGAACCACGGACGTGGGTCACTTCACGGCGGGCGCGTCGGTGAGACACGGTTCGGCGCGCTCCTCTCGGCGTCTTCCTGAATCGTCCCGCCGAGCGACTTTGTGCACGCCGGGCGGTGGCCCCAATCGGGCGCGACAAGAAGATCGTCATCATCGAAAGTGTCGGCGCAGAGAGAGGCTCGGCGCAGGTGGCGCATGCGAGGGGGCAATCGCTCGGGATTCGTCCTTACCAACCCAGGATCCCGCAGCATTTCCATTCGCGCCGCGGCATCACATTCCCGTCAACAACACCTTTAATGACCTTGAGTCGGTCGACCTCGCGCATGCTCATCGTAATCATCTCCGGTCTGGCCCCGCGGAACCTCCGTGAAAAAATGGAGGCTCAGCATGGCACGCCGTCGCAGCGTACTGCGACATCTGTATTCAGCTCAGATGCGACATTACAATTTGGCGCCTACACCATTGATGGAATTTCTTTTATGTGAATGAGCGGCGCCAGTACGTCACAACTCGGCTCCGTGATTTGACATAATTAACATTGTCCCTTTTTTAGCGCATTGCACCACGCCTGATTAGGACGCGACGTACGCGTGCATCGACGAGAGGAAAGGAGTACGATGTAGCACAGTTGTGACACATTAGGAGGTCTCCATGTCCACCACCACGTTGCGCCTGCCGCCGGACCTACGCGACCGGGTGGCGAGACTTGCGGAGGAATCGGGAACAACCGCACACAGCTTCATGCTTGAGGCGATTGCCGAAAGGGTTACCAGCGAAGAGTTGCGGCATGAGTTTCTCAACGAAGGGAATGACCGGCTCGCCAACATGCTGACGAACGGCCTCGGAATTGACTGGGCCGATATGCGTGACTATCTGGGCGAACGCGCCGCGGGCCACGCTCAGGCAACCCCTAAGGTCAAGAGATGGCGCGGATAATACTCGCGCCTGAAATCCGCGAGGATTTTGACCGTATCTTCGACTTCCTGTTCGAGCATGCCCCGGAGACCGCGGCGACCCGCATTGACGACATTGTTCGCGCACTGGACATCCTTCAGTCGAGTCCGCAAATCGGACGACCCGTCGGCGCGACTAGCCCGCTGCGGGAGCTGGTGATTTCAAACGGAACTCACGGCTACCTTGCGCTTTACCGATTCGTCGCGGAGTTGGATGTTGTGCTCGTGGTCGCCATTCGCAGCCAGCGGGAGTTGCGATACCGGCGCTTCAGTAGCTGACGAAGATCCGCAGGGGGCGGCGCAGGTCGGTACGTGTGCCTGAAAGTTTGCAGAGTCGCGCTGGCACCGGCTCCACGATTTGACATAAAAGGAGTTAGCAACATTGCGTAGTAATGCATATGAATATCAGCCCGGGGACGGCCCGGCGAGTGAGCATCGCACCATTAAAGATGCGACAATAATTACCTTCAGTGTGATAGCAGCGGGAGGAACGTTGATGCCCGATAGCACCTGTGTCCGGTGCGGAGCTGTCACGCCACCGCACGACGTAGTCAGCGTCGCTTCAGCCGATGGCGCGTTCCGGTTACTATGTAGTCGCTGTTTCAACGTCGAGATGGCGCATCTTGCGGAGATCCACACTTTCGAACATCCGGGGTTCACGCCAGTGCGTCTGGCCGATGCTGATGGTGTCGTACATGAGTTCCATTTCCGCAGCCTGCTGTTCGGCGACCAGCTCTCGCTGGAGGCATTCGAGCTGGTTTCCGGGAACGAGGACTGCACAGGCTTCCGTTTCCAGCTTCTCGGCGATCCCAAGTCGGATCCGTTCGAGCTACTCGGAGATCTGGTGCAGAAGGTCAAGCGCACTTTGGCGGTCAGACACCTGGTCGAGTATGCGGGCGAGCTCAATGTAGCCGGAACGACGGTGCGTGGGCGAATCGAGTGGGACGGCAATGACAACGGCCGCATGCCATGTGTGGTCATTGACGGCAGGCGGGTCGACTGGACCGATTTTGGCGCGATGTTAATGGCGTTCGAAGGGTGGCAGTTCCGGGTTGATCTGGTGGATCCGAGCGATGAGGCATGAGGCCGATTGACGTTGACGTCGGGGAAGACGTGAGGCTCGATCTGGATGTATGAATCGGTGCTCACGCGCGAGCCGTCGGCCCGACGCCACTGCGCGCGCAACCGGCGAGAGGCACGGCCAATAAAACTGCACCTTCGAGGAGCACTAGCGCCCTGTGGCGCGCGTAAAAGTCGGCAGCGTCATTCAGGCTGACAAACTCGGCACGGTACATGCCGCTGGTCGGATTGAACGACACCATCGTCGCCTAGCCGACGATCATCACGAGGCGCACCCATGGTCGCCTGTCGCGATTCGGTCACAAAGAAACCTCGGCGGTCAACGCGTCCCACGGCGCGCTCAGACGTCCTTCTTCACGCACGACAAGGCCAGCATTCTCCAGAATCACCACGTCTTCGTAGACCCGTTTGTAGTCCCGATCCAGCGCGGTTGCCAACGCCTTCACGTTCTCTGCGCCTTCGCGATGTAGATGACGAAGCATCTCGAGGCGCTTTGGCGACAGCGCAGCCAGCATCTCCTCGAGCGACAAAAACGTCACGTGCCGCTCTTCGAAATTCTCGCCTGCCTGCGCACGGTTGAACGCCGCCGCGAATCGACGACCCATATCGCGCGTGCCACCAACATGCACATTAAGTTTGCTCATGATTCACCTCGCTCACGTTCTACATCATCCAGAAAATCAGCCACCATCTGCTCAGGCGTCGAAAATGCGTACGGCTCTTCCTGATCGCGATAGTGCCGGTGGTCGCCTTTGCCCCGCTCATTGTCGTAGCCGATGATTCGCTGACCTGCACGACCGTAAAACAGGCTGTACTTGAGACCGTGCGGTCGTTCGGCGTCGCTTTCCGGAAGTCGCCAGATGCGCATTTCGAGAATGGCTCCGTCCGGGTAAATGGTTCGGTCCTCGAATAGGAGTGTGGCTTTCTTCTTCATATGGCGTAAGATGCCATACAGACGTTATGGCGTCAAGCGCCATAATAGAGAGCAGGGAGCCTGGCAACGCGAGGGGTTGGTCCTCCGTGCGCGATCTACAACGTTCGTTTTCAAAGTCGCCGGCGCAACTCAACCAATGGCCGCTATGGCGGATGCGAGGGGTCCGCTCAAATCGCCGAAAATTTCGTCGCTGACCGGCACGGCGACATGGCTGCATCCTTCCCGAATCGGCCGCACGGCCGAAATTGCCGATCAGCACCTCACGTAACGCCCCCTTGCCTGACGTCGAATGCGAGGAACCCGCCAGCGCCGTATCCTCCGTGACGCGTCCCCGCGCCGCCAGCCGGGTGGGGGCAGGGTACTCACGGCAGTTGACCAATCGTGTGACCAGGCTGGATTGGAGCATACTGGTGAACGGTCAAAAAAGTCCAATTCGATACGGGGCTTTCGTTAAGACTTAATTTGGTCTATATTTGGTCTCATGGAGAGACAAACGAGGGATCAGACATGAGACTGGCAGACCACGTAAAGCCAATTAGTTACCTGAAAAGCGACGCGGCGCAGATCGTCAAGGATTTGACGGCTTCTGGCGAACCGCTGCTCATTACACAGAATGGCGAGGCGAAGCTCGTCGTGCAGGACGTGCAAAGCTACGAGGACACCCAGCAAACACTGGCGCTGCTCAAGATTTTGGCGTTGGGCCAGAAGGACATCGAGCACGGAAAATTCAAGGATGCTGATGAGTTTCTTGCCGAGCTCGACGATCTTGATCGGAAGGAGCAGATCCGCTGATGGGGCAGACGAAGTTGAAGCTCCTGGTTCTCGACGAGGCGCAGGAAGATACGAAGGAATTGCGTCGCTACATCCTCAAAAGCTTCGGTGCTGGGACGTGGAAGCAAACGTCCGCGGAATTGGCCGTGACACTTGGAAATATCAGGCAGTTCCCGCAGAGCGGTTATGTCCCGGCGGAGCTTTCAGATTTCGGCGGTCTGAATTTCCGGGAAGCGTTGAGCGGTCAGCACCGGGTTATATATGAGGTGCGCGACGACGCCATCTACATTCACGTCGTCACCGATACGCGCCGCGATCTACGAACGCTTCTTCAGAAGCGACTATTGCGGTCTCGCTGGTGAATCCAGTCTTATTGGTGTTTTCACGCTGCAGTGTCGTGGCACCCGTCAGGTCGTGGCACACGCTTACTCCTGAAAAAGCTCGCCATTCATGAGAAAGGTTGATTTCAAATACGCAACTAACCGTCTGTGCCGGCCCACGGACACCACAAAACACAAAACCGCGTGCAGCGACGCCGGCCTGAGCAAATCAAATCGTGAGTACTCGACACGCCCCATGACGATCGTCGTTCACGAACGCCTGACGGGGGCTGAAACGTGACCTCGCCGGCGATCGCGCTGATTTTGACTTCTGGTAGATTCATCGCTGCGCGGTACAGCACAAACGGAAACGCTGTGAATGATATCGTCGAGGTGCATCATGGAAATTCTTGATCGCGCGCCCGCCGTCTCGCCGGACGGACGCGCCGTAGTTTTCATGCTGTCGGTCCGCGGGCGCGAGGTCGAAGGCGCGGTTGAACGTGACGCACACGAAGAACATTTCTGGCTACCGCGCGGCGCCGACGCGACGCGCGCACTCAAGACGTTTGAAAACGGCCGCAACCGCATCGTCGCAGTCGCACAGAGAAAGTTGCTGGCGCGACCGGGCGAGCCGCTGTCGCTGACCGTCAACGACTTCCTGACCCGATAACCGGCGGTTGGCTGACGATGACTGTCGCGTCAACGTGTGTCTGACAGACACACAAAAAAACACGAACGTTCTTT
>NZ_JARESU010000175.1:0-14337 GCF_046027075.1 Paraburkholderia sp. RL18-085-BIA-A
ATGAAACATTAGCTCCCGGTCCGGATGTTGCGGAATAAATGTCCATTGCCAACCCAGCTGCGGTCATTCGAATAACGCCGGTAACTGACCGTTCCTGGCTGATTGGTGCCCAACAAGGACAGAATCGGACTTGCCTCCTATCTGTCTTCTGCCGTGACATCGCCCGATGACCCAGACAGACGCATCCCAACGATCATCTTCGGCACTCTAGTGAAAGTCACTCAACGTCTTTGACCAGATCCTGATCGAGCCAGCTCGTGGCAAGCGCCCAAGTGACCGCTCCTGGCCGACGGCACTTAACGCCGCGACGAGGCAGCGGCACGCACCGGATGCCGCACGGCGCGAATCTCCAGCGCGCTCTGCACAAAACCACGCACCAAAAGATCCGCGACTCTTTCTCGGTGCTTCGAGATTCAAGCCGCGCCATCGTTCACTCCGTCTGGAACGGGAGCGCCATAGTCTGGCGCCTCGTCGGTAAGTTGATCCCATGTAGGACCGTCGTCATCGTCAAGCAGCAATTCAGCGCCATCAAGTCATCCGGTTGCAATAGGCTACCGTCGTTCTCAAACACCGCAGGCATGTCCCCCCTCCCGGTTATCAGCATTCTCTTTCGGTTTGTGCGGCTTTCGCTTTCACCCGCTGGATCGTCTGCCGCGTAGTTTGGTGCGCTCTCGCAAGGGCGCTGATGCTCTCGCCCGCTTCGAGCCTTTCGAGCTCCTGCCGTTGCCATGCGTTTGTGAACGCGGGATTGCGTCCCGGTATTTTGCCGGCAGCCTTCGCTCGAGCGATGCCCGCGTTGGTCCGCTCGATCAGCAGATCGCGCTCGAATTCGGCGACCGCCGCAATCACACCCATCGTCATCTTGCCCGGGCGCAGACATAAGATCGACACCGCCAAGCGCCATGCAATGGACGCGAACCCCCGTGTTATCGAGCAGCTCGAAGGTTGTGCGCACGTCCATCACATTGCGCCGTGGACGGTCCAGTTTCGTTACGACCAGCACGTCTCCGCTTTCAAGCCTGTTTAGCGGGCTCGCAAACCCGGGGCGTTCGCTCGCCGCGACCGATCCGCTGATCTGCTCGGTGACGATGCGATTACTGCTCACTTACCGCCGAACGGCTGCCCGCAGACACCATCGGACGGTGTTTGACCTTGCGCTGTTCGGTAATTGTCTGGTAAGTCACGCTGCGACACCTTTTTGGGTAAGTAACGAGTAAGTCCCCCGGTTCTACAGTCGACTCCGTCCCATCTATCCACTTCAGGAACGGCTGTGAAGAAGACGTTTCCCCGTGGGAACCAGCTATTGCTGGTCGTTGCCTCGGCCTGCTTCTATTCGGGCACGGCCTGGGCCGACGGTGCCAGCGCGTATCCGCCCACCGTAGAGGACTCGGGCTTCACCGTGCTGAGCAATTCGACGAACGTGACCCACACCTGGGGGCTCGGTGCAGCAGCCGGCATCGAGCAGGCCCCCTACAAGGGCTGCGGCGCCAAATTCACGCCGATCCCACTGATCTTCTTCGAGAACAAATGGGTGCATGCGTTCGGCACCGCGCTTGACCTCAAGATCGGCAAATGGAGTAACGTGAGCTTCTCGCTGCGCGGCAAGTATGCGATCGCCGACGGCTACAAGCAGTCGGATGCGCCGATCCTCAATGGCATGCAAGACCGTAACGGCGCGTTCTGGTATGGTCCGGCGCTCTCCTGGCACACCGCGTTCGGCACGCTTTCCGGTGAGTTTCTCGCCGGCGGCAACAAGGGCGAAATGGCCAGCGTCGACTTCAGCAAGTCCTTCGAGTACGGTAACTTTTCGATCGAGCCGCACGTCGGCGCCGAATGGCTGAGCAGCAAGTATGTCGACTACTACTACGGCGTGCGACCGTCAGAAGTGCGCGCAGGGCGCCCGGCTTATTCAGGAAACTCGACCTACGAGATGTCGGTGGGCGCGCGTGTCGACTATAAGTTCACGCGCCATCAGCTCGTGATTCTCGATGTCGGCGCTTCGCATCTTGGCAGTGGCATCACCGACAGCCCGCTGGTGGGAAAGAGGTTCATTCCGCAAGCCAGAATCGGCTACCTTTATCAATTTAATTGAGCCCAGCATCATGTCGCGAGTTGCACTGATCGAAGACCACGAGCGTCTCGCCAGCATGGTGCGCAGGGCGCTGACGGAAGCGGGAATCGAAGCCGATCACTTCCGCAATGTATCCGAGGCGAGCTACGGTGTGACCCGTGCCGAATACGCGGTGCTGATCATCGACCGCGGATTGCCGGACGGAGATGGACTCGCTTTTCTGCGCGACTTGCGCACCGGGGGCCAGATGACGCCGTGCCTGATGTTGACCGCACGCGATGCGCTGCACGATCGTGTCGACGGCCTCGAAAGCGGCGCCGACGACTACGTGACCAAGCCGTTCGCGATGAGCGAGCTGGTCGCACGGGTGCGTACATTGATGCGCCGACCACCAGCGATCGAGGAGCTGGTGCTGTCGTCGTTGACATCACGGTGGATCCGCAGCAACGCCTGATGCGCAGTAGAACGCGGTCGGTACTGCTTGCCCCAGCCGAACTGCAGATCATGCTATGCCTCGTGAAGGCCGGCAGACGGTAAGCAGCCTGTTGTCGGGCACGAGCTTTGTCGTCTGGCTTTACTGACAGGGAGTGGGGTGCCCTCAGGATTCGGACTTTTTATGTGCCGTCGGGCTGCCGATGGGCTGCCGATGGGTGTCCAAATCTAGTTCCGCGCGCTGCGGAAGTATATGGAACGAAACTGGTCCGGTACCGGGCGTTACCGCGATGACGGACCAGCTCTTTGAATGGAGACGCAGAGGTGCCGCGTGCTCAGAGGGCGATGCTAGCGACCGGGTGGGGCACCAACGGCTCGCCAATCTGACGGCTTAATGACCGAAGTAAATTGGCTTCATGCCGTCATTGGCTGCAGGGCGGACCGCTGCGGGGGCGTCGGATGCCGACGAACCGCTGATCACTCCACCCACCCCGCTGGTGTCAGCAACGAGAGCCTGTGCCGTTGCCGTTTGCGCATTTTGCGCAGCCACCTTGGCTTCAGCAGCCTGTATCTGTGCTGGATAGGTGGTCTTGTCACCATCGCCCGGGTGATAGCCAGCATTTTCCAGCTGGACCAGTTCCGCGCGGACCTGGGCGCGGGTCACAGGCGCATTCGCTTGAGCGAACACGACAACCGGTGCAGCAAGGGCAGCGGCAACAACAACGGCTTGAATCAGGGACTTCATGGTTACTACCTCCAGACTTTGTTTTGTCCTGCTACGAACAGCCCTGTTCGTAAATCAGTGAACACAGTCTAGGTAAGTACACACTTAACATGAAGACCCCTTCCTGCATAAGACTTTTGCTAAATATGGGTAAACCCTAGTGAGGTCTCGGCTGCCGCTATCTGCGGTCCGAAATCCATACGCTGTTCAAAAACGAACGATTTCGGATACTCCGGCAAATCGGATGATCTGTTCGATCAGGAGTTCAAGACGTGGACGCCGGACCAAACGAAGTCGTTTTTCCGCGCCGGGATGGCGGATGACTTTTTCGCCAGCAACATCAACAACGTGTACTGGGTGCTGACGCTCAACGTCGTCGGTCGCGAAGGACGGCAGATGTTCGTGCAGATGCGCGGCGCGCGAGCGCCGACAGGTCGAAGGTGCGGCAGTTCCGGACGCTCGATGTCGCCGTGCGGGCGGCCGGCGAGACTGGTTGCGATGTCAGGTCAATTGGTATCGCGAGGTTCGGCCACAAGCCGTGTATTGCCTGCCCTATGCAAAGGGCACGGCACCGAATGAACCGCGCAAACCTGCATGGAACCCTGTAGGTCCATCATATTAACTACCTCCTGCTAGTCGCGAAACTGTGGCACCGGGTCACAATTACAACTGCGCCTTACGCGATTGCAGCGCTGAGTCGGTTTGCACTTATTTGCGCCTGGCTGTCATCTTTAACAACCGCTATTGGCCGGCGGCCGGCGACACTACGCTCGGGGTCGCCAGCGTGTTGTGACTCCCGGGAGCGTTGGTGAGGGACGACGAGCTATTGTTCGTGCTGTTCGGCAGACCCGAGTTCGGCGACGCGGCGCCCATGCCGCTGTCCGAATTGGTGACGCCAGGCGTGCCATAGCCGCTCGTTGCATTGGCCGGCGACACCGCGGCCGGCGACACGGTGGTCGGGGTCGCCAGCGTGTTGTTGCTCTGTGCATAAGCGCCGCCCGACAGCGTGAGTGCGGCGACGGCCGCGATTAATGTGCTGGTTGCCTTGTTCATGCCCCCTTCCTCCTTGATTGGACTGGAATTTCGACGCAAACGATCCATTCGTATTTTTCCATAGCGGTCGTTGGACGCTTGGCTCTTGGCGATCAAACAAACTCGCGCGACCGTTCGCAGTGGTGCACGTGACGCAGATCACAGATCGCCGCTCAGGGCTGGCAACGAGACACGTACTTCATTCCTGGAAAGAATCTACGCCCGCCTAGAACCTACCTAGGTGACCGGCACCTCGTTTATGCCCACGATGCCCTCTATGTCTCAATCAGCTCAAGCGACGCGCGATAAGGCTTCTCAGGCCGGCATTGCACAGTATTGACGACATACGGTGCGCCGACAGCGCCGGATCGAGTCCATAGCAGCTGATACCAAGTGTAGGAAAGCGGTCGCTGATAATTAAGCGCATTGTTCGCAAGGGTGAATTTCGATTTTTGGGGTTACCCCTACTGGGTTCTGGTCCCCAATCTGAGGCCGGAGTGGTTCGGCATTGCGCGGCACATGCTACGTGACCCGGGAGGAAACTGATTGGGATGCGTGGATAGCGAACAGCCAGTGGAGCGGGGGCCGGTGAGCAAACCTGCAAACGAACTCCCCCACGACTGGCGACGATCTGGGCGGAAGAACCGAACGTCGATTCCTGGCCGCGTACTGCCCGTCGCGTCCAACAGAACCAGGCCCCGGTCGGCGATCAATGTTGACGTATAACCACCCATACCGCCAGGACGCCTCCCGACGCTCACGCGCCTGGACCGGGCTCTCGCGCTACGCGTCGAGCCGCGTTCCGCATCTCCCCCTGGCGGGCATCAATCCCTGGCGCAGCAGTCAACCCCATCGCCTTCTAGCCAGGCGTGGCCGGCACGGCCACGCAGCCGCGCCTGCCGCGCGGCATCCCTGCCCGGTCAACCCGATGTATGGCATGCACTGGGTTCCCAGGTTCCCGCCCTTGACCCGCGACGGTAGCCGCTAGCAGGCGCGCATCAAGGGGCTAGGGCCAGTGCTGCGCGCACCCCTCCCTCGCCTTTTTTCTTGACGCCCGCCCGCTATCGGCTCCTCAAATCGCACGGGCGGAAACCCGGGAACCTGGCGGCAGCAAAGCCAACCCCGGGTTCCACCGGGAGGTGTCCAACCGCAACTGCAAGGCACATCCCTTCGACCGGTTCAAGTCCTCAACCCTTTTTGCTGTGGAGACTGCCATGCAACTCGCTTCCGCTTTCCGTTGCGGTTCCCCGATGCTTCGCGCCGATTGGCCCCTGTCGGACGATCAGATCCGCCGCGTCGCCCCCAGATCTCGGGCGACGAAGCCAACGAAATCGTGCTGCTGAACTCGCACGACGGCACGAACAGCTACCAGATGCTCGCGGGCGTGCTGCGCTTTGTCTGCCAGAACGGCATGGTCGCACGCGACAACGTGGCCGATATCCGCGTGCCGCACAAGGGCAACGTCGTTCAGAACGTCATCAATGGCGCGTTCGACGTGCTCGACGGTTTCGACCTGATCCGCGAGCAGAAGGACGGCATGCGCGACGTCACGCTCAACCGCGACGAACAGTATGCGTTCGCCCGCGCCGCGCTCGCGTTGCGCTACGACCCGACCGACGCCGAGACCCCCGCTCCGATCACCGAATGCCAGTTACTCGCCCCGCGCCGCTTCGAGGATCGTCGCGATGACCTCTGGACCGTCTTCAACCGCGTGCAGGAAAACCTCACGAAAGGTGGCCTGCATGGAAGCTCGCGCACCGGCCGCTCAATGTCCACGCGCCCCATCACCGGCATCGACCAGAACGTGAAGCTCAATCGCGCCCTCTGAATGCTCGCGGACGCGATGCGCCAGATGAAGGCGTAAGCACGGCAGGGGTGGCACCCCGCCGCCTCGCCCCATATCTTTCTATCAGGACTCCTATCCGGATCGATTCCTGATGGTTTCCGGCAGCACCCTGACCCGGAACTTCCCTTCCCACCTTCTGGAGTCAATCATGTAAGCCCATGAAATTGAAACCACCACGGCCAACGCCACCGAAACCGCGCCGGTACTCGAAACCCGCTTCGGTAACGAGCAGCCGGTCATAACCGTGCCGTATTCCAGTCTGCGTCCTCGCCGCTCAATGCCCGCACGGCACCGCTCACGGGTATTCCAGCCCTTGCCGTCAGCATCCGTGCAAAGGGCCTGCTGCAGAACCGGGCGGTGTCGCACA
This sequence comes from Paraburkholderia sp. RL18-085-BIA-A, assembly GCF_046027075.1. Taxonomy (NCBI): domain Bacteria; kingdom Pseudomonadati; phylum Pseudomonadota; class Betaproteobacteria; order Burkholderiales; family Burkholderiaceae; genus Paraburkholderia; species Paraburkholderia sp. RL18-085-BIA-A. The sequence continues at coordinate 6,473 of NZ_JARESU010000175.1, forward strand.
AGCGTTCTGGAATCTGTTGCTCAACCGTGCGAAAGCTGGACGCATAAGGTCATCTAGCCGGCCCAACTCGCCTGAACGAAGGTAGTAATTCGCGATGCAATGGCTGGTGGCGCTGCTCTCGTCGACGGTTCGGGTTTTGCGCCACCTGGCAAACGCAGCGCGTTCCGAGGGCGCGAGCTTGTTCCAAGCACTTCACATGTCAATTCACTGCACGGCGCGCCCTGGCATTCCCTCTATGGGCAGGCCCTTTACGTACGGCGATGTTGCGAAGCCAATTGGCCAGCCCTGAAGACTCACAAGCCTATCGCCGTGTGTCACAACCGGCACCCGCGTGGATTGATCGACCGGGGACGCCACCACATGTCAGATCATGTCGGCACCCCGGATCGTGACCTCGCGAACGTCGCGCCGATTGACCACGGGTCGCGCATCAAGGTCATCAATTGCGCTCAGAAGTAGTGCATGATGCCCAAGTAGCCGCCTTGCTGGTTGTGGCCCGGCAGCGGTAGGGAGTCGGCCGTTTCAACCGGGAACGCGGACTGCTTGCCGTTGAACATTGCTCCGACGGTCAGGTAGAGGAATGTCCGTTTTGACAGGTTGTAGGTGGTGCCGAGCGCCCCGAGGTTGCCGGTGCCCCCTCCGTGATTGACGTTGCCGTGATACCAGCCGGCCTGGAACGCCAGCGCGCTCGTAGCCTGCCAGGAGGCACCTAGCCACTCCTGCTGGCTACGCGTTGCCGCGAACGGATTGAACGTGGTCGCGACCGTATCCTGTCCGGACGACACCAGCAGCTGGTAGCCGGTAAATAATTTGACTGGCCCGAGTGTATAGGTGCCCCCGATCATGTACTCTCGCGAAGCCGTGTACAGGTCGGAGAATTGCCCGTTGACATCGCGGATTTCTTCGTACACCCCGTACGCCGCAAAATTCACGAGTGTATATTGCGCGCTCACGCTGAACTGGCGGCCACCCTGGAAGTTACCAGCCTCGTTGCCAAATCCATTCTGCACGCGGAACGAGAATCCCGCCCAGATCGGCGAATTGTAGGTAACGACGTTTGACCGCGGCCCCCACGCTCGTCCGAAGGCGAAGTTGGCGATACCAGTTCCTACCTGCTCTGCCAACGGGTCAATGTACCAGCCGGTTTCGTCGGTCAGGCTCATGGCGCGGCCGAACCAGATACTTCCGAATTTTTCGTGGGCAAGGCCTACATACGCATCTCGGGTGAAGATCGTGTCAGGTGCAAGCTGGCCGTTGCCGGATGTAAACAGACTTTCGAGTTTAAAGACCGCATGCACACCGCCGCCGAGGTCTTCATCGCCTTTCAGGCCAAACCAGCTGTACCCGTACTGATTACTGCCGAACCGGAAATTGTGCTTTGACTGACCATCTGGCGTCGCGACATTTGTCACGTAGTCGAGGCCGGCCGCAATGCGCCCGTACAGGGTCACAGAGCCCTGTGCGTTTGCATTGCAAATCCCGATGGTTGCCAATGCCACAAATAATGCGAGCTTTTTCATTTTGTCATCCTCAACGAAAATAATCTCCATGAATAACGCGGAGGCCTCTTTCTGGGCCGCACCGTACAGAACGAACCCGTGGTCTTTCCCTGATTCGCACAGATAGACCGTAGGGCCATTCAATCGCCTGGATCTACCTCTGGCACAAGTCATAATCGAACGAAGCAAACCATCGCACTACTAACTACAACCCGACATTTCCCAGATCTGATCAATCAATTCGCTCCGCCAGCGGCATTGCGGACACGCATTCCTGTACGCCGCCCCGCACAACCCTCGACGATCGTCAGCGCGGACGCAGAGAGAAACGACTACCCCCTCGACCTGCGAAGTGTTCGCAGAAATTTCGGAAGATGGCGTACTGTCGTCGCCAGCAGAATCGCGCAGGCCTGAACGAGGAGCTGAACAGCGGGGCCTGCGCCAAGCGCCAGCACGAGCTGGCCGAGTTGCGCCATGAAGAGCGCGGCCACGGCACTTGCGACGACACTGCCTCTGCCACCCGTGAACGGCGTGCCTCCGACCACTACGGCTGCGATCGCCGGCAGGAGATAGTCGTTACCCGAAGTCTGCGACGCGCTTCCGATGAATCCGGCGAGCAGCATGCCCGCCGCGGAAAAGCAAACGGCGGAAGCGAGGTAGGCCCCAATTCTGTACTTCAGCACGTTGACCCCTGCGGCTTCGGCCGCGCGCGGGTTCACCCCTACGGCGACGAACCTGCGCCCTACCGTGGTCTTGCGGGTAATGACCCACGCGGTCGCCACGAACGCGAAGGCGAACCAGACGTTGGCCGGGAGCCCTAGGAACTGGGCGTGCGAAATGGTTTGCATGACGGTCGGGACGTCAACCGGAACGTTGCCGGTCAACGAGCGTGCGCAGCCAATCAGCAGCGCGTTGACGGCAAGCGTCGCCACCAGCGGCGTAATCGCGACCCTCGAGATGAGCGCACCATTGATGATTCCAACGATCCCGCCGACGCAGACAGTAATAATGACGGCAAGGACGATGGAATTGAATGCGAATCCCGTTCTGGCCATGACAATGCCGGCGAGCGAAACCATACCGATTGCCGACATATCCAGCCCGCGCTGCTGGATGACCAACGTTTGGCCGGTCGCAACGATCGCAAGAATACCGGCGAACGGAAGCATGGCCAGGATCGAGCCTCGCGTCATCGTGCCCGGCGCGACAATGACGCTGCAGCCGAAGAGCAGGATCAGCCCGACCCAGATCCATGAGAATTCATCAACCGCGGGTAGCCGTGCCGGCTTTGTTTTTGATTTCGGCTTGGAGGGCTCAAGGTATTCCGACATAACTTCCGCCTGTTTGTGCGTTGCGTTTCTCATTTCGCCACCACTATTTCTCTGCTCTTGGAATAGAGCGCGACTGCCGCGAGGATCATCCCGCCCAGGAGGTACGACTGCCACGAGTCTCCGATATCGAGGAATGAGGTGACGACGTTCACCTGAATGATAAGGAGCGCACCCAGCAGCGAACCGACGAAGGAGCCGCGTCCGCCAAACAGGCTTGCGCCGCCGATCACTACCGCTGCGACGCTTCCGAGCGTGTAGTTGATGCCGGCGCTGGCGTCGCCAGAGCCGGCCTGCGCCATCATGGGCACGGCAGCGACGCCAGCAAGGAACGAACACCCCATGTACGCGGCGAGCGACGTCAGCTGCGGGTGGGCGCCGGACATACGCGCCGCCTCGACGCGGGAGCCGACGCCGCGCAGCGTTAGACCGGCCCTCGACTTGAACAACGCGATTTCGAGCACCACGGCCATCGCGATTGCCACAATCACGACAATGGGCATGACGCCGATCTGGGCACCGATCGACTCCACGACGGAATCAGCGATCAGGCCACCCGGAACCGGCCGAAGGAGCAGTGACACCGCTTGAAGCGCCATGTACGTCGCGAGTGTCGCCACCATCGGATGCAGCCGGAACGGGCCGACAAGCGTCCAGTTCACGAGTCCGACGGCAAGGGCGACGAACAACACGATCACCCATCCAGAGAGCTGATAGCCTGGCGAGGCGCCATCATTCAGGAAGAACGACTGTATGACGACGATCAGCCCCATGAGCGGCCCGACCGAAAGATCGATCCCGCCAACCAGCATGAGAATCTGCTGCCCGTATGCGACGATGGCCAGTGTCGCCACGAGCGCCAGCATGCCGCTCAGGTTTCGCGCAGAAAGGTAGGTCGGATTGACGGCCGCCGCATACAGGCCGAGCGCACAGACTGCAACGGCAAGCATCACGAGCGGCGCCCAATCCCCAGCAGCCCACTTCCAGAGCCCGGAGGTCCGGGACGCGCCCTTCTCCCGCTCAGTCGTTGCCGTCAAGACGGCAGACGTGATGTTGTTCTCACTGACGGCGTCCTCGCCCAAATCCTTAACGACATGGCCACGCGAGAAGATGAGCACGCGGTCACAGAGTCCCGCCACCTCGTGCGCATCAGACGAAACGACGATCACGGCGGTGCCTGCTGCTGCGGCCTCGCGAAGCACCTTGTAGATTTCCATCCGTGCGCCAATGTCCACGCCCTGGGTCGGCTCGTCGACCAGCAGCACCTTGGGATGGCTGGCGAGGACACTCGCCAGCACAAGCTTTTGCTGGTTACCGCCCGACAAGCTACGAATAGGCGTGTCGATGGATGGCGTCTTGACAGCGAATCTCGTCACGGCGTCCATGGCACGCTTTGCTTCGCTGCGCTGGCTCACCCATCCCTTGATGGAATCGAATCGGAGACTGCGGATCGAGAAATTCTCGCGCACCGACAATTCGCCGAAAATGCCCTCGCGACGACGGTCGCCCGGCAGATAACGGATGCCCGAATCGGCGGCAGCCTGCGAGTTGCGAAGCTTCGCGGGAATGCCGGCCACCGTGACGCTGCCGCGGCTTCGCGCCTGTCCCGCGAGGGCTCGCATGAACTCCCGCTGGCCGTTGCCGTCGATCCCCGCGAGGCCGACAATCTCGCCTTGCTTGACCTGAACCGATATGTCGGTAAAGCCGGCACCACGCAGCTTTGTTACGTCGAGTAAGACGCTTGCGCCGCCATTGTTACCCTTGGCCGGGAAGTCGCGTTCGAGCGCACCTCCAACGATCAGTTCGACGATTTCCTGTTCGCTGAGACCCGCGGCCTCATAGGTACCCTGGCCCTGACCGTCGCGAAGAACCGTCAGGCGATGCGCAATCCTCTGCACTTCGCGGATCCGGTGCGAGATATAGACGACCGAACAACCCGAAGCCGTTATCTTGCGGATGCGCTCGAACAGACGGTCGACGTCTTCTGTCAACAGGTGTTCGGTCGGTTCGTCGAGGACCAGTACCTTGGGCTTTGCAGCAAGCGCTTTGACAATTTCAACGATGAACCGCTGCTCGGGGCCCAAGCTCACCACGCGCTCGTTCGAATCGATTGCAACATCGTCGCTCCATTGCTTCAGGAGCCCTCGCGCCCATTGCGCAACCTCCATCAAGGACGGACGCTGCTCGACAGGCACGCCGAGATAAAGGTTTTCCGCTACGGTCAGATCGGGCATGAGCGCCGGTTCCTGCCGTACGATAGCCAACCCCAACCGGCGTGCCTGCTCCGTGTCGCCTCGCGTTTCCGTGCCGTCGATCACGACGCGTCCTTTCTCCGGAACGAGGGCGCCGGACGCGACGGCCATGAGCGTGGACTTGCCGGCCCCGTTCTCGCCAACGAGACCGTGCACCTCGCCCTCGACCACCGAGAACGTCACGTTGTCTAGCGCCCGCACTCCGGGGAAAATCTTGGTGACACCATCGACCTGCAGCAGTGTTTTCTGGTCATTCATGATTCATCTCGAACAATTACTGTGCAAATACTTCCTTGGGCCTGTCGGCCGGAAGCGCGGAGGAGAGAACTTTGCGTGCCAGTCAGGCCATAAGCGAGTCGAACATATTGATCCTTGATTCCGTTGCCAGATGGTGCCCAACGCGTCCACCAGTTACATTGCTATGTTGTACGAATTATTTAAAAATTAACGTGCATTTTCTTGTTCTTCTTATCTGTCTGCACCAGATTTACTCCGTGCTTGCAGGGCTTCGGGTGGACGTAAAGGCAAATGCAATTCAGCAGCCAAATCGCGGGCTATGCAGGCAGGTAACGCCTTGCCCGGCATTCCTCTGTTTATTTTTTAACCCGTACCGGTGCACAACAGGATCGACGGCAGTTGGTCAACGAGGCAGCGTCGAGATGCGAAGCATCATCCGTGCTCCCGCATATCATTTAACGTACGATGATGCTATGCCAGATCGCTTTATATAGAATGATGTGTTTCGGAATGAACAAAGTCAAGCGCCCTGGGGAATCTCCCTACCCATGTCGCACGGAACACGGATTTCACATGGGTGTCACCTGAAGGCGGCGCGCGACTGCGCGCGGCGACGCCGCAACTGATTGCGTGACGCGTCGTCGCCGTAATCCGTGATCGTCTGGTTATTCTTGAGCGTGATGCAATGCAAAGACGGACGAGCCCGCCGGCAGCGGTGACTCGCGGGTCGACGGGCAGATCGGGGAAGATGCGCAAGTCGTAACTGGATGCCGTCGCGGGATCAGAGCCTGTCGATCCTCGACGAGGCGGCGACCGAATCGGCAACAGTGTTCGGCCTGTCGTCGATATTGTGTGTACGACTTATGTGAGGCCTCGCAGTTCGCCGGGTTGACGAGCACATAGCAGCATTGGCTCTCCTGGACCTCGAACATCATCTCGCGCCGCGCGCAATCGTTCAGTTCAGGGTGGCTACGTGCTCAATGCGGTTTCAAGGCCACAGACGTCTCCCCTTTCCCCGCACCCCGCACCCGGCACCCGGCATCGGCGCGCATTTCGCAAATCCTCATTGTTGACCTCTGCGCGACGCGGAGCGGGCAACTAGCACAAATCGCCTCCATGCGAGGAGGCGGTAGCTTCGTCAGCTGGATCGCTGTTGACTCTGATTTAACCGGTCGCTCAATAGACCCACGATCTGGATGCCGATCAGTCGATTCGCACCCGCTTGCGTGTCTGATCGGACCTCTCGATGGCATCAATCACCTTGTGAAGGGCTACTGCGTCATCGAAATCAGGGGCGATGCTGGTTCCATGAACCAGGTCCTCGGCCATCTGCCGATAGATGGCTGCCACATTTCGCGCAAAGCCCGTATCCACGAAATCGAAGTCGTGCGACTTCGCCGCCTCCACCTCGCCATACCCCTGTTCACCCCTCCGGCCAGCCTCCACGCGCAACGGCGAGATATTGATGACGGGAACCTGGTCATTCGTCGCGGTCATGCGCAGATCGCCAAGCGTTCCGTTGATCTCCCACAGCAGCCGCGTGCCGCGCGGCAGGCCGCCGCGGAGCACCAGCGACAGCGGTGCTCCCGACTTCAAAACGGCATTCACCATCACATGGTCGTGTGTTTGCATCGGGATCGAGTCACCCGTCCCGACGATGCGCACGGTCTTCCGTCGCTGCGACACCACGCCCGCCACCTCGTCGACGGGGCCGAGCACACTTTGCACGGCAGCAAGCGCATGCCCACCCATGATCGACAGCATGGTAGCGCCGTTGCGCGAATCCATAGCGTAGGAGTCGCCGCGCGTGACCTCGTCACCCCAGGTAGGACCGCTGCCAAGGTAGGTCGACGACAACACGTCGCCCACGTATCCGTTAGCCACGATCTCGCGCACAAGTTCGACCTCGGGCGACGCGGTGGCCTGGGTGCCCACCACTGCCCGTACCTTGCGCTGCCTGGCGAGCGCGGCAAGCTCGACCGCTTCCGCAAGGCCGTTTCCGAGGGGCCATTCACAGTAAACATGCTTACCCGCCTCCAAAGCCGCAGTGACAACTTCACGATGGTGGGGAACTTTGACCGTTACGGCCACGACGTCGATTTCCGGCGAGGCCACTAGCGCCGCCACGTTCTCGAACGCGCGCGGAATACCAAAGGCCGCAGCGGCCGCCTTTGCGCTCGCGAGACTCGTATTTGCCACGCCGGCGGTCTCGAATACGTCGGACAGCGCACGCAGCGCAGGAATGTGAGCTGTCGTACCCCAACCGCGCTCCGTGCTGACTCCCACTACACCCACTCGAAAGCGTTTTTTCATAGCATCCTCGAAACCATTGAGTCATTTCTATCCAGACCGCCGCCTATTGCCAGGTGCGGTCCAAACCGAATCCCGCTCGATGTGGTCCGGAAACAGCGGGATAAAGGCTTAACGAATTAACTTCACTCACTCAATACAGCCGGCGATGCCTTCAATAGTGCATCGCATGTCCGAGCGTCTTTGCTGTGACGCGTCAGGTACTCGACGCGTAACGTCACGCCGGTCATTTGCCCACA
>NZ_JARESU010000176.1:0-14176 GCF_046027075.1 Paraburkholderia sp. RL18-085-BIA-A
TCGATAGACCGATGACTTCTTTTTCCGTAAACTTGCACATGGTGGATGGTTTGTTGTTTGCTGGTTTCCGACTTCGACAATCAGATTCTCAGCTGAAACGTCCACCGCCTTCAACCTCCCGCCTCAACTCCCCCGTACACCAGATCCGAGCATATCTCATGAGCCAGGCCGCCAGGGTGGCGCTCTCACGGTGATGTTTCTCAACCGCACATGCCAGCGCTGCACCCACGGGGAGGGAAAAGCCGCGAGACGCATTCGGATCCATAAGGGGCACGGGATCTTTGGAACACGGCCACCTGCGACGACACGTCAGAAGGCTACTGTCACGTTGCTGACGACAAGGTGAAATGCGGCGATAATTCTGTGGATGAAACGAGCCGGCATGCCACACAACGTACCCGGCATCGACCCATATTTCCTATGTCGGCTTCCGATTTCCGGCCGGCCTTTAGCGATGAAGCAGTTCAAATTGCATTGGCGTACTCCCTGGTTTGCACCGCCATGGCTTTCAGGACGGGTGCCTTGATCGCCTCCGGGAGAAAGCTCGCGCCGCTCTACATCGGCGGGAACTCGATGGCCGTCTGGGTGAGCTTCGCGATCTCCCGCCGGACAAACGGGATGCGCCAGAATTCATATACAAAGCAGTTGAAGTACGCAAACCATCCGTTATCTTCGCCCGTTCAACTGCCCGGCTGATAGGTAAACCGGTACTTGTAGTCTATGCGCGCTCCAGAGAGCGTACAGGCACAGTACCCAACCTGATGCGACGCTAGGTTAAGACTATGACATCTGGCGGCCGGCCGATATTGGACCTTGGTGCTATACCCTCACGAAAGCGTGCGTGCAATTCCAGACGTTGCCAGGACTTCAGCGCGCCGCGGACTGATCGGGTGAACGAGAGATGCTGGCCTTATCGATGATTCGCACCGGTTCGGCCAGCGAGTGCACTCCCATCTTTTCCATCACGCGGGCACGGTGGACTTTTATAGTCTTTTTCGAGGAACCTAGTACAAGATCCCGTAAATTGGTTTAATAATCGCCTGACTGAAAATAAGGCTGCAGGAGCGTGACGGCGACCAGTGCGATCTCTTCGTGCGGACCGGAGCCTCCCAGAGGTTCCCATCGCCCACTATGACTGCTGTTGATGGAAGCCGTTAAGAAGGGTGGAAAGTTTGCTGCCAAGGCTAAGAAATGCATTGCTCGCCGAGCCAAGGAAACTGGCAGTGTGCGATCTCATCGAGTTCTTGGTTTAATAGTGCAGCGCGAACTTAGTTAAGAGCGATCGCTTGACGGATTTCGGCCATGAACTCAAACTCAAGTGCTTGAACGGCCTCTCCCATTTCATGGATGTCTGCCTGAGACGGAAAAGTCTGAGAACATTAATGACGTTTACTTCTACGTGTTCAACGAGCTCAAACCCGCGCCCCTGGCAAAGGATTCCTTCGTTGCGCGCGAAGCGCACGATGTATGTTTCCTGACCGTCGCGAGGTCGATGCCCTGTAGAAGCTAGCGCAGTTGCTCGACGCTCAACGTGGCGATCTCCGCATCGTTCGACCAGGCGAAGCAGTCGTTGCCCTCCAGCCGCTTGAGAAACAGCCAGAAACCATTGCCGTCCCAGCAGAAAATTTTGATGCGGTCACGCCGGCGGTTGCAGAACACGTAGAGGCCTGTGCCATCGGATTGAGTGACATCACCTGTTCGACGAGAATCGACAGGCCGTTGATGCCCATCCGGAAGTCAACGGGTTCGCGATGCAGAAAGACCTTTACCCCTTCGTCGAACCGGAACATTCCGGCCTCCCGAGCATCTACACGATCGTCCTCACCGGTGTGATGCTGCGCACCGTCAGCGTGAGCAGCATCGCCGTGGCGTCATCGGCCACGCTGATGATCACCGCTTTCGCCACGCGCACCTGAGCCTGCTACAACAGGTCTTCTCTTGACGGATCGCCGAACAGGCCGGCCACGCCAAGCGAGGTCGCCGTCCCGAGGGCTGGCTGCTGCGGGTCGATCACGACAATCGCGTCAGGATCGACCCGCAGCAGCTCGCGTACCGCCACCGAGCCGCTCAACCCATAGCCGCACGCGACGACATGGTCGCGCAACTGCTTTTGCAGGCGTTTCATGCGGAATTCCTCGATGACGCGTTGAACGACAAACTTATATGCCGTGCCCACGAAAATAAACCAGATGCCGATCCGGATCGGCACGATAAAGAACGCATCAATCAGACGAGCGCGAGCCGTGGCCGGCACAATGTCGCCGTAGCCTACCGTTGCCACCATGATCATCGTGAAGTACATCAAATCAATGATGCCGGGCACATCACGGTGGGCATCTTTCAGACCATCGCGATCAAGATAAAGCACGGCGAACGCGAGCGCGCACAGCCCGACCACCAGATAAACACGCCGCAGCAACACACGGTGCGGCGCGGCCGCCGGCCGGGTGAACAGCGTACGGGCACGCGGCGCCTGCCACGATGAACTGGCGCGGCGCGGCAGACGGAATCGGGACGGCTTGCGGCGCTCCTGAGACACGCGGCGCGTCCGGAAGTAAGGGACAGCCGATTCTACGGCGCCCGATCCACGTGTAGTGGGATTGCGAGAGCCGTTTGCCGGCAGAGAGCGGAGATGTTCACCGTCCAAACACAGGACCAAAGTTCACTATCCGCCACTCGTCACGTCGTGTAATCTGAATCGTGGGCGAACACGCTTAACCAAACGGTCCGGTAATCACCACGTCCGGAAAATCGGCAGTCCGTTCATCCACAACCAGCGAGGGAGGATTGAGCGGTGCACCATTTCGTTATCGCCTTTATCGTATTTTGCTGCGTGTTCGGCAGCGCGGTGCTTGGCTTGTGTCTGCGCGCCATCCTTCCGGAGCGCCATCTTTCCGAGGAATCCATCGGTGTCGTCAAGCTGACGACTGGTCTGATCGCCACGATGGCGGCTTTGGTGCTCGGCCTGCTGATCTCGTCGGCGAAAAACTCGCTGGACACGGTGAATGGCGAACTCGTGCACAACGCCGCCAACGTCGTTCAACTCGACCGTGTCCTGGCAAGATACGGGCCCGAGACCCAGGAGGTCCGAGGCCTGCTTAAGCTGATGTTCGGCACGTCGATCCAGATACTGTCTTCGGGCGACCCCGCGCAGTTGGCGAGGCTTGGCAGCCCGGAGACGACACTCAGGGTGGAGGCCTTTCAGCGCAAACTGGGTGAACTCTCGCCGGGCACCGCGGCGCAGCGTCAATTTCAGGCGAGCGCCCTGGAGATTTCGGATCAGGTTCTGGCTCTGAGACGGTTGACACTCCTGCAGAGTGTGGGCGCGCTCCCCACGCCGCTTCTCGTTACCCTGGTTGTGTGGCTCTCCATTATCTTCGCTGCATTTGGGATGTTCGGCTCGTTTAACTGGACCGTCCTTGCAGCGTTGTGTCTGGGCGCGCTATCTACTTCCGGGGCCATTTTTTTGATTCTGGAGATGAACACGCCACTCAATGGCGTGATCACCGTATCGGTCGAGCCTATGCGTGAAGCGCTCGCCATGCTCGGCAGGTAACGGCGTGGGTTAGCGGGAGGTAAAACTGCGCTTGTCCACGTTTCGGCGGCAACGCAGAGAGCGGTGAGTGACCTGGCTCGCGTGGGACCAGGGTCTCGCTGGACAGCACCGCTCCACCAACAGACAGGACGAATCCACTCGAAGCGTGCCGTCGTCATAAGAAACACCGCGTGCGAACCAAACCAGTGCGGTCACACGCGCCGGATACCGACAATCGTACAGGTCCCCAGGCCGAGCATTGGCGTGAGGCCCATCAAGGGATGGTTGTCATGAAAGCTCTCGTGATATTTGCATGTGCAGTGATTTGTTCAAACGCCTTCGCGGAATGCACAACCAACGCGCGGGGGTGACTGTTTGCAACAATGGACAAACTGCCGGCGGCTACAACCGCAATACGGGTAACGCCTGGAAATCGCAAAAGAATCAGGCTGGCGTGACGACGACGCAGACGAGCAAAGGAGTAGAAGCCAAGACGATTAACGGCAAGGGCGCGTACAGGGGCCCGAACGGCGAGAAGTGCTACAAGACGGCCGCGAGTCATGGGTGTAATTGATCTGGCGCAATGCGCCCCCTCTGCTGCATACGCGACGGACGTGGCAGCAGCAGGCAACTTCAGCGCAGTCAGGGTGAGTCGCGAGACGAAACGCTGACACCAGTGATCGATATCCTCGATAACGCACTTCTTCGGGTCATGGCCCGGCGCAGCTTCGTTTCCCTCATCACTTCGACAGACTTGCCTGGATCGCCGCGGCAATGTCATGGCTGACGACACCGAGCCCCGCGCTGTACGCCGCCACGAGCGCTTCGTAGCCGGGGCCCGCAACGGGCTCGCGCGCGACCGTATGTCCGTTCATTGGCGCCCTCCCCTTGGACGGGCTGACCGACCATATTGCCTCGACGGTGGCACCCTCGCCCGGCGCGCCATCGAAGCGCTGGAGTTCGATCTTGACACTGTACGGTGTACCGGCATCCGTGTCCTGCGGATAGACGGACACACGTGCGCCTGGCAGCAGAACCGCGAGATTGGCCGCTATCACGCGCGGAATCTGACTCTTCACCGAGTCCGCCCATCGCGCGAACTCGTCGAGCTTCACCTGATTGTCGCTGACGCGAACCACGAACTGCGGGCGGTCCACGAGCTCGGGCACCGTGACTGATGTGACCACCACGCTGACCGGGCGGACCGTGTGGGCATCTTCGTGCGTGGCGACCGCGCCCAACGTATAAAAGCTGGTGGTTGGCGACGTACTACAGCCGGCCAGTGCGGCGACCGTCAGCACCAATGCCCGGGACAGAAACGTGCGCATCACTTTTTATCCTCCTGCTTGCCGCGAATCAGCGCCTCAGGATGACGTTCGAGGTAGTCAGCCAACGTACGGAACGCTGCCGAGGTGCGTGCGAGTTCGCGCATCGTATCGGCGGTGCTCTGCGTGAGGGGCGAGTCGGGCTGCAGCGCTGTGTTTGCCGAATTCAGTGCGGCCTGTGCCGCTGCGAGTGTGCTGCGTGCCTGAGGCAGGACCTCGGCGTCCAACCGCTTGAGGAGCGCGTCAGCGTCCCGCAGCGTCTGTTTCGCGTTGTTGCCGATCCCTTCGAACGGAATCTTGTTGAGCTTGGCAACCAGCGCCGTCACCGAATCCTGCAGCGATTGCAGGCCGCCGGGCGTGGTCGGCAATTCAGGCGGACTGGCGTCCCAGTCAACCTTCGCTTTCGCTGCATTGGGGAAGAAATCGAGCGCGACATATAACTGCCCGGTCAGAAGGTTGCCGGTTTTCAGTTGCCCACGCAAGCCACGCGCGACCAGCCAGTCGGCGAGCTGGCGGCGATCTGTTGACACCCTCCCGCCCTTTGCGCCGTTCTCGAAGCGTGACGTGAAGCGCTCGGGATAATAGCGAATCTCGACCGGCATGCTGAACTGCTTTGTGACTGGATCGAAGCGCGTATTAATAGCCGCAACCTCACCGACTACGATCCCCCGGAAATCGACAGGCGCACCCACCGACAGCCCGCGAACCGACTCGGTAAAGTCGAACACATACGTATCGACGATGCGGTCATGGCGCTTCATGGCCTCGTCGCGAGTATGGAACAGCGAGAACTCCGTGCCCCCGGCAGCCTCGCTCTTTTCTTCATTCTCCTCTGGCGTCTGGAAGGCGAGTCCGCCGATCAGAATCGCGACGAGCGACTCGGTGTTGACCTTGACGCCATTGGTATCGAGCGCCACGTCAATGCCGCTGGCGTGCCAGAAGCGGGTATCGTCCTTGACATACTTGTCATAGGGCGCATTGACGAACACATGCATGGTCACCCCTTTGCCATTTGCATCCAGCTTGTACGACGCGATCTGTCCAACCTGCAGGCGCCTGAAAAAGATCGGAGAGCCCACATCGAGCGAGCCCATGTCCACACCCTTCAGGATGAATTCCCGCCCCGGCACACCTGTGCCGATAACAGGCGGCGTCTCGAGCCCGACAAAGTCAGTGCGCGACGTTTTCGCGGTGCCCACATCCACGCCAATGAAAGAACCGGATAGCAACGTGCCGATGCCCGACACGGTGCCGCCGGAAATGCGCGGGCGCACCACCCAGAAGCGCGTGTCGTCGACCAGCAGGCTCGATGCGTCCTTGGCGAGTTCCGCGCGCGCAATCACGCGGCGGTGGTCCGGCGACAGCACCACACTGGTGACGGTACCGATGTCGACGTTCTTGAACTTGATCTTGGTCTTGCCCGCTTCGAGACCTTCGCCGGTCGCAAAGCTGATCGTTATCGTTGGCCCCTTGTCGAGCACCGCCTTGACAGCAAGCCAGCCGCCGATCAGCACAGCGACGATCGGCACCAGCCAGACCAGTTGCATACGCCAGCGCTTGCGCGGCACCGCCACGGCATCGGGAATGTCGGGCGAACGGTTATCGGGCGGCCGGGACATGATTTTTCTCCGCCCGGTCCCAGATCAGGCGCGGGTCGAATGACAGTGCGGCAAACATGGTCAGAACGACGACCGCCCCGAATGCAATGGCGGCAGGGCCGGCCTGGATGGTCGCGAGCCCCTTGAACTGCACGAGCGCGACGAGAATGGTGATGACGTAAATGTCGAGCATCGACCAGCGCCCGACCAGTTCCACCACCCGGTAGATCCGCGCCGGTTGTTGTGGCGACCAGGCCGAGCGGATCTGCGTGGAGACAACAAGAAATATCAACGCGATGATCTTGAGCATCGGCACGGAAATGCTCGCGATAAACACGATGGCGGCAAGCGGCCATGAGCCGGAGTTCCAGAGATAGACCACACCGTTCAGAATCGTGTTCATATCGACCGTCGCTCACTCGATCGCGATCTGGCCAGACCGGCGGGCCAGATGCGGGGGCTGGTCGGGCGATGCGTTGGCGGCCGGAGCCGGCGTCGGGGCCGCCTCGGGCGCGCCCTTTATCTTGAGCGGCGTGTCGGCGACAACCCGGATTGCCGCATCCACCACGACGCGCTCGCCCGGTTTGAGTCCCTCGGCAATGAACCAGTCGTCCCCATGCCATTCGCCGGTTTCGACCACGCGTTGATGCGCCTTCGAGTCATTGTCGACCACCCACACGAAGTGGCTCTTCGCACCTTGCAGGACCGCGCGCTGTGGCACGAGAATCGCGTTTGGTCGCACAGCTCCGGAGACCACGGCGCGCACGAACTGTCCGGGGCGCAAGGTGCCTTTCGGATTGGCCAACGAGGCGCGTACGAGGAATGTCCCGGTCTGGTCGCTAAAGGCAGGGTTGGTAAAGTTGATGTGGCCTTGCGCGGGAAACACGGTGCCATCGGCCAGCACGACAGTGACGACACAGTCGCTATTGGCCGCCAGCCGCAGCGTCCCTCTCTCGGCTTCGGCGCGATACCTCAATAGTTCCTTTTCCGAAAGGCTGAAGTTCACCCACATCGGGTCGAGTTGGTAAATGTAGGTGAGCAGGCTCGATGAGCCAGCGGACACATAGCTGCCGTCCTGCTGCCTCGCGAAACTGGACAGACCTTCGAGCGGCGACTTGATGGTGGTATAGCTCAGGTTGAGTTCCGCGGCCCGCACCTGGCCCTCCGCGGAGATCACGGCGGCCTCGGCCTGTTTCTCATTGCCGGTCGCATCGTCGAGATCCTTCTGGCTCAACGCGTTCTGCTTCGCGAGCGGAATGACGCGCGCCAGATTGGCTTTCGTCACGTAAAGCCTTGCCTGCTGCTGGGCAAGCTGGCCCTGGGCCGTCTTGAGCGCCGCCTCGAATGGCTTGGGGTCCATCAGGAATAGTGTCTGCCCGGCATGCACCAGTTGCCCCTCGGTATACACGCGCTTGTCGAGGAAACCGTCTGCGCGTGCGCGAATCTCCACTTCGCGCGAACTTTGCGTCTGAGCGGTGAATTCGAACGAGACTGGCGTGTCGTGCGGTTGAACCGTCATGACCGTCACTTCGGTGACGGTCGCCGGAGGGGCGTTCGACGCCTTGTGACAGCCCGTGCAAAGCAGGAAGGCGGTTTCATATGGTCCGCAGGCTGGCGCGCAGAGTTTCATGATGACGCGTTCCATTCAAAAATAGTCGATGCCTGATCGCGTTACGTAACCGCCAGCGATGTACCTTACGCACGGTTCTCATTCGGCATGGTTAATTTTGGTAGCATCTCTAACGAATAACAATTAGCCTTTGGTCTCATACGCGAGGTCGCCGCAGCGCCCCCCTCGCCTACTCCATGCCCAGAGCGGAACGTACGGTCCTGAAAAAGATCTCGTCATTAAACGGCTTGCGCAGGTACGCCAGAGCCCCGGCAGATAGCGCCTGCTCGCGAATGCCGACGTCGTCATGTGCGGTGATAAAAATAATAGGCAAGCCACTGCCAGCCAGACGCCGCTGCACCTCCAGTCCGTTCAGCCCTGGCATCTGAACATCGAGAATCACGCACGCCGGGTGATACGAGCGGATTGACGACAAGGCTTCGAGAAATGCTTCTCCGCTCGCGAACGACTCCGCCGCGACCCCGATCGAGCGCAATAGCCGTTTGATCGCCCGGTTCACGGACTCATCGTCATCGACGACGACGACAAATGGTTGGGCTTTTCCCATTATGAATAGTCCAGTGGCGTCAACATGCGAGCGTGTGCATGCCCCAAGCACATAGACTACGGGACATATTCAGATAGCGGTATTGGACCTTGGTCCTATCCGCCAAAGCCAAAGCGGGCTGTATCGTCGCCGTGAGCCATGTCCACGTTTCAGCGACGATGTGTCCTGGTGACTGCATCATTGCAGCAAGCTCCAGATCACCCAGGTTCGATAAAGCGTTTCGGAACCGGTGCATGCTGTAGCCTCTCCTGGGCCAAAGTCCCCTATCAGCGGCGCGCCGATAACCATAGACTTGAATATCAGGAAGCCGGTCGGTGGCTGCCGTCGCGCGATGAAAGCGATCGCTCTTTGATTTGCATTCCTTTTCTTTCTTCGCGCTGCGATCGATCAGTATTCGGGAATGCAGACGGTTCCCCGTGGACTCACGCACCGCGTGCAACCACAACGAAACGCGCGCTACGCCCGCCCCCACTTCCGATCGAGCTTCAGCGTTTCAAAGGAAAAGTCCATGACGAACGGAAAATTTCTGGTTATCGCTGCCCTCGTGGCCATGGCGCCCGCAGCATGGGCGCAGCAGGACACCAGCGTGCAAGTGATGAAAGCGCCGGGCGCAGCAAACCATCAAGGGAACCACGAAGGTGACCGCCACCGTACAGGACATCGATGCTCCGACGAGGACCGTATTGCTAAAGACGCCACACGGCAAGCTCGTTGAAGTGGAAGTCGGCGACGAGGCAACTTTGACCAGCTCAAGGTCGGCGACGTCGTCACGCCCGTCTACCGGGAATCGCTTACCCTGAACCTCAAGAAAAATGGTGTCTACGCTCCTTCGGTCGAAGAGAATCCGTCGATGCAGCGCAGGCCTGTTGGCGACAAACCCGGAGGCACCTTGGGCCAGGAAGTGAAGATCGTGGCTGACGTCGTCGCGGTCAACTCCAGAAACAGGACCGTCACGTTGAAAGGCCCCAAGGGCAACACGTTAGACCTGAAAGAGGAGGACCCCGCACAGTTCGCAAACATCAAAAAGGGTGATCAGGTGGATGCCGTGTATACCGAAGCCCTCGCCATTTCCGTCGAGCCGGCTGCCAGGAAGTAGATCTCTCGCGGGTCGCCTCCACGTGCGGCGGCCGGCCGGAAGGTGAGTGGCGCAAAGTCAGAACGGAGCGAGGCGGGCACTCGCCTGTCTACGATGTCCCGCGCAATTACGTCGATTAAAGAGGCGACTTTCTGACGTTCACGCAGCATTGCCCACATACGCCTGAGAACCACGCGGCGAGGCGTATCTACCGGGACAGCCGGTGGTCGGTGGAGGAAAGTGTGTCCATCCGGTCAATGATGTGCACCAGCTGGGCGAGCGACGTCACTTCCATCTTTGTCATGACACGCGCGCGATGCGCCTTGATCGTCTGCACGACCGTACCTAGTTCGCGTGCGATCTGCTTGTTCAGGTACCCGGTCGTGACCCACTCCAGAACTTCCCGCTCGCGCGGGGTGAGCCGGTCGAAACGGCCACACAGGGCATCCAGTTCGCAGCGACTCACGTAAAGCTCTCGGGCCCGCCCGAGTGCCATTTCGACCGCACTCAGCAACTCCGTGTCGCGCACCGGTTTCTCCAGAAAATCAGATGCGCCGGCTTTCATGGCGTTGACCGTGATCGCGATATCGCCATGCCCCGTGATGAAGATGATCGGCAGAGCATCGCCTAGCTCATGTTGCAACTGAAGACCGTTGATATCGGGCAATTGAATGTCCAGTACCAGACACGATGGACATGCGGGCGCGTCTGCGCCGGCCAGGAATTCGCGTGCCGAGGCGAATGCCTCAACGCGATGACCCGCGGACCGGATCAATCGCGCAAGGGCGGTACGGACGGAATCGTCGTCGTCAACGACAAACACCACGGGCTCGGGATATTCCATGGCTCTTACCGCGACTCCTTGTGCTCCACCACGTTCCCTGTCGGCAACGTGACGTAGAACGTCGCGCCTCGATCAAGATTGTTCTCGACCCATAGCTGCCCACCGTGAAGTTCCACGATCGAGCGGCTGATTGACAATCCGAGCCCGAGGCCGTGGGGTTTGGATGTATAGAACGGCGTAAAAACCGAGTCCAGCTCGCCTACGGCGAGTCCGTGGCCGCAATCGCGCACCGCGATGCGGACCATGCCGCCGCTCTGCTGGGTTAGCGTAACCGAGACCACGCGCCCGGAGGGCGATACGTCGCTCATCGCGTCGAATGCATTGAGAATAAGATTGAGCGTGACCTGTTGCAACTGCACCTTGTCGGCGTAGATAGTAGGGTGGTCCGCGGCTATATCAACGATCACCTGGGTTTGGCGGAAGATTGCATCGCTATGCAGCAGAAGAACGACGTCGTGGATGACGCTGGCCAGATCGAGCAATACGAACTCCGGGTCGCCCTTCTTGACTACTGCGCGAACGCGCCGGATGATCTCGCTCGCACGATAGTCATCCTGGACGACATCGTTCAGGATCTCGCGCACCTCCGCCACGTCGACCGGCTCTGCTGCCATAAAGCGCAGCGCCGCCTGCACGTTGCTGAGGATCGCAGTCAGTGGTTGATTCAACTCGTGCGCCAGCGAACCAGCGAGTTCACCTATGGTAGAGACACGGGTAACGTGTGCGAGGTCCTGCTGGTTCCGCAGCAGCGCGTAGTAATCCGTCCTGTCTTCAATGAACGCAAGGATCGCCCTCTCATCTTTAAAGGCTGTCCGTAGAAAACGGATTTCGGCCGGAAAGGTTGATAGATCCTTGCGTCTGGCATTGAGGTTGGGTACCGACTTGGCAGGTAGCGCCGCTAACATCGTCAGAAAACCTTCCTGATAAGCTGACCTGCCGTCGATCCAGAATTCAGGGACGAGTCTGGACACCGGCTCCCCGATCAGTTCGCCGCGAGCGTAGCCAAAAGCCTTTTCCGTCCGCTCGTTTGCGAACAGAATTTCGCCTCGCTCGTCCAGCACGAGAATGCCGAGCGGTAACAATTCCCAAAGCTCCGGAAAGCAGCTCTCGCCTAACCCCCGCAAGTGCATTGTTCCAGCCTCGACCCACTGCTGCGGCTTGCCGTCGTGGTGGGTGCGAGACCCCCGACGCCTCATCCCGGCCCAACGAATGCCCCTAGTCATAGCCGCGCGGAACCTTCCCGTCAGCCGTTGCCTCGCGAGCTGTTCACGAGGAGGCAGCGTTTTCTCCGCAGTCGGCACATGATCAGGGCCACACTCGACAGCTCTGGTGTCGGATATCTCGGGCGGTTTTGATAGCGCGAAAGTATCGACGACCTTTTTCCCTGGCAACAAGGGAAACCGCCGCTCCTCGACATGGGGCATCAAAGCCGCCTTCATCCGGCGAAGCCACTCTTCCTGGCCGGCCGTGCCACTGGACTGAACAAGCCGGTTCCGGCGCGTTCGGGCGCCCAGCAGCCACACGATGAAAGCGGCCTGTGCAAGAACAACCGGCGGCAAGATGATGCTCACGACAAGGGTTTCCCCTAAAGTGTGCCCACATGGCAAAAAAACCAAGGACATGATCCGAACCGGCCCCGCCTTATCAATACGTACAGGCATCATGTTGTGAGCGGTTACGTGCGAAACGTTTGCGTCAACCCGACGTGGAAAATCGTTCCCTTGCATGAGGATCAAAGGTCACGTGACAGTTCGAATGCTGAACGATCTAAAGAACGCCGTTATGGACCGACGCTACTGCCCGAACAATCCACTTCGGGATGCTCGCCGTCCCACAACACTGGCTGAACAAGAGACAGATGAAGATAAATTGCACCACCTTTCGTTGGACAGTTTGAACGGGCAGCCGACAATATACAAGTGCAGCAGGCCGCAACTGCAACAGATAACCTGCACATTCATGGAATCGATGCCATGCATTATTAACGACCGATGCAATAACAGTTAGCGACGAAACTAGTTTTCACCCGTCACGCTCTTCCATTCTATGCACGTTCATCGACAAAACAATCGGTTTTGCCCAAATGCCGTTCCGCGCTACGCTCGCTTATCTCCCTTGCGATGTGGCAAACTGATATGTAATACCTTCATCAATAGCCGTTTTAAGTGTTCAGGCAAAACGGATTTCAAATTTCGAGCCATAGCTGCCGAGCAGCTTCGCGATCTCTGTATCGATGGTTTCCTTCGTCCAGGTGACGAAGCGCCGCCAGTGATACTTGGCGTGTTTCCAGACGATTTCGATCAGGTTCAGCTCGGGACTGTACGGCGGCAGATAGAAGAGCACCATACGATGGTCGAGAAACCAGCGGTCGATGGTTTCCTGATCGATGTTGTGATGAATCGAGGCGTTATCGAGCACCACCACAGTCATCAAACCGGGCTTGCCTTCCTGCGCGATCTGATCAAGAAACTGGATGATGTCGGGGCGTTTGATGGTTGCCTTGCGGGCTTCATGCCTGAGCAGGTTCGCACCGAAATCAAATGCACCGAGGATCGAGCGTCTGCAATGCGGCTGAGGAACAACTCGGTGTGGCTCACCAATGGGCGACCAGCCACGTTGCACCGGCGGCGAAGCGGAGAACCCCGACTGGTCGAAGTAGATCAGGCGGCACGCCCCATCGCGAGCGGCTTGCTGCAACTTTGAGAGCGTGTCTGCTTTCACGGCGAACTCCTGTTCGTCGCGTTTTTTTTGAGCGAGTAGCGACCACGCTTGTAGGAAAACCCCGCGCGCCTGAGCGCCACCGACAGCGTTTCTAGGCGGCATAGCAAAGGCTGGCCATGCACCTCCTCAATGCGCAGCGCAATCTGCCTGACTGTCATCGATTCGGCGCGGGCCGATTCGACGGCAGTGGCGACCAGGGCATCAGACAATGCGCGGGGCCGCCCGCCCTTATGTCCGGTCAGCAAACCACACAGGCCCCTGTCGTTCCAGGAATGCGCCCAGTTGTACACCGACTTGTCGCTCACATCGAGTTCGAGCGCGATCTCATGAACCCGCCGACCGCGGCCGAGCTCCAGCAGACCCAGCCCACGGGTTCGAAAGTCCTCATGTGGATGTTTGAGCGACAGCTGTTGCAAGGTCTTCTTCTCCGGCTCGGTCAGTTCAACGGCACATTTCATCGGCAGGCAGGTCATCAGAATCGCATTGCCTGTCAGACCCCATACTTTGAAATTCGTTTACTCGTCGTACTTAGCTTGCGAGGCAGCCTCAGCAAGAGGCATCTTGCGAATCCGTCGCATCTGGGAAAAGAAGTGCAGCATATCAGCTGAGAACAGCACTCATGCGACAGAATCACGAACATCGGCCAACGCCCTCGATAGTACTGTCGCTCGGGAAATGGTCGGAGGTCGCCGTTCCAGCTTATTCAGCAATCCCGGAATCGCGCACGCGCCTCAAATCTGCTCGGCGTTACGCGCCCACGATTATTCGCTACGCTAATTGGCGGTTTAATACTAGAAAAGGTTTTGTCGCAGTAAGGTGGGATGGACGAGCAAACTCGATTGCTATGCATTGCTTATGAAACGAGCGAGTAGAACTGCTGCACGGCGGACAGTCGGACTTT
>NZ_JARESU010000177.1:0-14053 GCF_046027075.1 Paraburkholderia sp. RL18-085-BIA-A
ACAGTCAGTTTCGTTGGAATCCCTTGCCGCGGCTGGCGTCTCGCCATCTCGAGCACCAAAGCAACGGGATTCTAACCGGTTCGCTCGTGTCTACGAAAACCCTTTCTTGCTGCGGTTTGTAGGCAAATTCCAGCGCTGAAAAAACCCGCAACCAGTTGTCAGAGTCCGCACGGAACACCAGGAGGATCGATGTCGAATCGGTCTTTCACCACATGTCGGGATGCGGGCAATGCGCGTAGGGCTGCGCGCGCGAATCTGTTCAGGCCGGCATCTTCTGCTTCGTCGTCCGCCCGCTGACCAATCGGGAATTCGCATCATTGCGGAACATCATCGGCTGCTCGTCAGGACCGCGTTTCGATGCGGCCTGCCATACGACGTTGATCACCTTCTCGTGCATTGGCGACTTGTCGCAGATCGGGTCCGTGTTGGCTGGGTCGCCGGTCAGCAAATACGCCTGGCAGCGGCACCCGCCTCCATCGATCAACTTCTCCTCGCAACTCCTGCACGGCTCCTTCATCCATTCAACGCCGCGGAAACGGTTGAATGCGTCACTCTCGTACCAGATATCCTCGATCGGCACTTCCTTCACGTTCGGAAACGTCAGACCCGGTAATGAGCGCGCCGTGTGGCACGGTAGCGCGGCCCCATCGGGCGCGACGCCGAGAAACACCGCGCCCCAGCCGTTCATGCAGCGCTTAGGCCGCTTTTCGAAATAGTCCGATATCACAAAATAGATCTTGCATTGGCCAC
The DNA here is from genome assembly GCF_046027075.1 of Paraburkholderia sp. RL18-085-BIA-A. Lineage (NCBI taxonomy): Bacteria > Pseudomonadati > Pseudomonadota > Betaproteobacteria > Burkholderiales > Burkholderiaceae > Paraburkholderia > Paraburkholderia sp. RL18-085-BIA-A. The sequence continues at coordinate 751 of NZ_JARESU010000177.1, forward strand.
CAATCTCGCTGCGATACCGTTCCACAACCGCTTCGGCATCGCGCAGCTGTTCAGCAGTCGGCATCAGTTGCGCACGGTTGATGTGCGCCCAGCCGTAGTACTGCGTGTTTGCCAGTTCAAGGTATTCGGCACCCATCGCGAGCGCCATGTCGATGATCTTGTCCAGGTGCGGCAGGTTGTAGCGGTGCAGCACGCAGTTGAGCACCATCGGAAAGCCGTGCGCCTTAATCGACCTGGCTACTCGATTCTTCAGATCGAAGGTGCGCGTGCTACTGAGGAAGTCGTTGAGTTCCTTCGTGGAATCCTGGAACGACAACTGGATGTGATCGAGGCCGGCTTCTTTCAATTTGGCGAGACGCTTGTCCGTGAGTCCGATGCCTGAGGTGATGAGGTTCGTATAGAAGCCCAGCTTACGCGCTTCGCCGACCAGCACCTCAAGGTCATCTCGCACGAGCGGTTCTCCGCCCGAGAAGCCCAGTTGTGCTGCGCCGAGCGCACGCGCTTGCCTGAACACGCCGAGCCACTCATCAGTGGTCAGTTCGTTGTTGTGATCGGCGTAGTTCACAGGGTTGTAGCAGAACGCGCAATGCAGCGGGCAGCGGTACGTGAGTTCCGCGAGCAGCCAAAGCGGCGGCGCAATCCTAGCGGTGTCGCTCATGTTAGTGACTCCAGCCAGCCGCGCCGCTCGGCTTCCGCGACGAACAAACGTACTTCGTCGCCCAGATCGGGCGTATCGAAGACCTTTTTAAGCTCATCAATAAGCGTCTCGATGTCACGCGTGCCGTCGCAACGCTTGACGATTTCTCCGGCGCTCTGGTTCAGCTTTACCATGCCTTCGGGGTAAAGCAGCACGTGCGCATTCTGCACCGGTTCCCACTGCAACCGGAAGATGGGTTTGAGCTTGAGCACAGTCATTGGGGAAACGCCTTTTCGATCGCATCGAGCATCGACCACAGGATGTCGAGCTTGAACTGTAGGATATCCAGCGCGCGTTCCTGCTGCTCGCGGGTCTTGAAGTAATCGAGTGTGACCTCGAGCCCGTGCTCGACGTCGCGTTGCGCCAGCGATATGCGCGAGCGGAAATAGCTCAGCCCATCGCCTTCGATCCACGGATAGCACGAAGGCCAGGTCGCAAGACGGTCTTTGTGGATCTGCGGCGCGAAGATCTCGGTGAGCGACGAGCACACCGCCTCCTGCCATGGCGCGCGGCGCGCGAAGTTGATGTAGGCGTCGACAGCGAATTTCACCCCGGGTGTCACGTGTTTCAGCGACCAGAGTTCATCGCGCGAGAGGCCGACCGCATCTCCCAGGCGAGCCCAGATTTCAATGCCGCCTTCGTCGTTGCCATAACCGTCGTGATCGAGGATACGCAGCACCCAGCGCCGGCGCGTCTCGCGATCGGGGCAATTCGACATCACGGCTGCATCCTTGAGCGGGATGTTGATCTGGTAGTAGAAGCGATTGGCGACCCAGCCGCGAATCTGCTCGCGCGAGCAGCCACCGGCGTTCATCTTCACGTTGAACGGATGATGGATGTGATACGCGGTGCCCTTGGCGCGAAGCTGCGCTTCAAATTCGTCGCGAGTCCACGCAGTCTTTTGCTCGGTCACATGCTTCCCCAGAGTCGCGTTCATAGTTCAAAGGCCATACCGTCGAAGGCGACTTCAATGCCGTGCCCGTCCAGGATGCGTCGCTCGGGGCCGTCTTCGATCAGGATCGGATTGGTGTTGTTGATATGGATGAGCACCTTGCGCACACCCGTTCGCTTCATCGAACCGAGCACTTCGATCATGCCGCCCGGACCGGTTTGCGCGAGATGTCCCATGTCGGCGCCCGTCTTCTTCGACAGTCCTAGCTCGATCATCTCGCTCTGCGTCCAGAGCGTGCCGTCGACAAGCAGCAGGTCCGCACCGCACATCGCTTCGAGCACGTGCGGTTCGAGCGCGCCAAGGCCGGGGGCATAGAAGGCTTTCTTGCCAGATGCTTCGTCGATGAACGTCAGGCCGATGTTGTCGCCACGCTGAGGCGCCGCGCGATGCGGCGAATATGGCGGTGCTTTGCTCGAGAGCGGCAACGCTTCAATACGTATGCCTGGCAACGCGGGAATCGCGAATGACGATCCATCCACCGCAATTCGATGCCGCTCGACACCGCAATAATGTTCAAGTATCGAGAGGACTGGAAAGCCGGTACTTAAGTCGTGCAACACGGAGTCTGTGACATAGAGCGGCAGTGGGGTATCGCGTTCGCGCAGCATCAGCAGGCCGGTGACGTGATCGATCTGCGCGTCCATCGTCAAAACGGCGGCGATGCCGCTGTCGCGCGCGCGTCGCGCCGGCTGCAATTCGGGATGCGCTGCAATCTGCGCGAGCAGGTCCGGCGACGCATTCACGAGCAGCCAGTCCACGCCGTTCGCGCTCACGGCAATCGAGGACTGCGTGCGTCTCTTCGCGTTCACGGTCCCCCGCCGCACGCCGTCGCAATTGCGGCAATTACAATTCCATTGCGGGAAACCGCCGCCTGCGGACGAGCCTAACACCTTCAATTTCATTCGAAACCTTCGATCATTCCGACACCGGGCCAGCCGGGAACTCGTGCCGTCGTCCCGACCATGTCGTGGGGCGAAATCTGGCGCAAAAGAAAATCCTCTTTACTAATCGACAGGTGAGCGGACACGACAAGCATTGAATTCGGCATTTCTTGGACTAATTTGCCCGAGGTGGCGTAATCATGCCCGCCGCCCCGAGCGGCCATCAATTTAAATTAACGCGTCGCAACGTACATTGTGATTTCAAAACCAAGACGCATGTCGGTAAAAGATGGGGTAGTCCAATTCATGAGAAGCACTCCTTAGTGAATGTCATGGAAAAAGCCAGTTACTCGGAAAGCAAAGCCGTCCGAATCTTTAGTCTACGCTCCGGGGCGAGAATATCAATACCCGCGTAATGAATTAAAACCAGTTTCAGATAAAACAATTCCCCAATCATGCGATCCGCTTTCAATATAAAACAAACGCATACCGCGTCATTAAAACCCGTCGACTAGTAGACAGGCTTTGGGTTATTTGTCGCGGGGGCACACCACATTGGCATCCACGTCCCCGTCGCCGAAGAACGCGCCGTCCGTTCCAATCTGCCCGCCCGTCGGCATTGCCTTCACGCCCGCGGGCAGTGGTGGGTTGTTTGCGGCCCAGCTTATGGCATAACCGTCATCGTAAATTGCGTGGTAGGTCTGCGAGCCGCGCGTAAACGCCAAGGTTTTCTTGTTCATATCCACCGCAATCTTGTCCCCATTCGGGCAAGTTTGCGTAAAGACATGCGGGTCGGCCGCGGCATGGGCCAGCGGTGAAATCGAAAGTACAGCGATCGACCAACAGCCTGCACGGACGGCAGTCGCTTTCATCTTCATTGTCGTCTCCGATTCGTTTCGGCCTCGCGCGCTGCGCGTCCGGCCGTAATTTATGCGTCTCGAATCCCGCGAATCACGCGGGAGCTAATGGACTTATTTCAGGCTGTTGAAGTACGCGGCGAGATTGGCAATCTCCATGTCGCTAAGCGGCTTGGCGATTACCGACATTGTTTCGTTTTGCCGTGCACCCGAACGGAAATCCTTCAGTTGTTGAGCCAGATAGTCGTCGTCCTGTCCCGCCAGATTCGGTGTCTGCGGAACGACAGCGTGCCCGTCCGGTCCGTGGCAGGCCGCACACTGCGCCGCGCGGGTCTTTCCGGCGGCAAGGTCGGCCGCCATGCTGCCCGACGCGGCACAGGCCGACACCGCGGACAGGGTCAAAGTCAGAAGAATCTTTCGCACACTCACCCCTTACTTGCCTACGTACGAAATGCGGTAAACCGCGCTCGCGAAATCGTCCGATACGAGCAGGGAACCGTCCCTCATCGGCTCTACGTCCACCGGACGGCCTTTATATTGGCCATCGGGGGTGAGCCAGCCCGAAGCGAAGACCTCAATGCCCGCGGCCGTGCCGTCACTCTTCAAATGCGTATACATGATGCGGGCGCCAAGCGGATGTTTGCGGACCCACGAGCCGTGCTCCGCGTCGAAAATTCCGCCCACATATTTCTTGGGGAACGACGAGCCTTCGTAAAACGACATGCCGAGATCGGCCGCGTGCGGAGGCAGGTTGACCTGCGGGAAGATCACCCCGGCGGGTGGCGTCTTGTTTTGGTACTCGACGGTACGATCGTGGCTTCCGCCGTAGAACGGATAGCCGAAGTCCTCGCCCGCCTTGGTGGCACGATTGAGTTCGCCGGGCGGACGGTCGTCGCCGAGCGTGTCCGTCTGGTTGTCCGTGAACCAGAGCGTCTTGTCCTTCGGATTGAAGTCGAGCCCAACTGAATTGCGAATGCCGTGCGCGTAGATCTCGCGACCGCTGCCGTCCTGGTTGTAGCGCACGATCGCGCCCATGCCTTCCTTGTAGTAGGCTTCGTATTTCTCGGGCGGCAACACGTTGTAGTGCTGACCGACAGCCACGTACAGTTTGCCGTTCGGCCCGACACGGCACACCCGCGCCCCGTGGTTGTAGGCTTCGTCACCGACTGGGATCAACTGACCTTGCGGCACCACTTCCTTCTGGATTGGCGCGGCGCTGCCCGGATTGCCGAACGACAGGATCCGGTTGAGTTCGACGACGAACAGGGTTCCATCAGGTGCAAAGCAGACGCCGTTGGGGTCCTTGAAACCCGAAGCTGGGGAAAACTCTGTGACTTGGCTCACCTTGCCGTTGCCGTCATCATGTAAGACCCAGACCGCATTCTTGCGCGTGCCGATATACGCGGTGCCGGTCGTCGGGTCGACGGCAATGGAGCGCGCCCCTGGCACCATGGCATACAACTCGATCTTGAATCCGGGTGGCATCTTGATGTTCTTCAGATTCTGCTGTAGCGCTGCCGCAGCCTGCGGATCCTGCGGAAAGGTGCGCGGTGCGCCTTGCGCCCATACGCCGCTCGATGCCGCATAGGCCAATACTCCTGCTGCAAAGATTGTTTTCTTGAAGCCTCGATGCATTTGCGTCCTCTATTCTTCGAAAGTTATGACGCGAACTCGAACAGGCAACGTCGAATCCGCAGGAGCGCACGGCATCACCGTGCATACCGTGAACCATGGAGGCCGCGCTGCGAGCGCTATCCCTGCCCCCGGAATTTTGTATCCGTCAGAAAATGACATATCTTAGTTATGCTAAACAGGTGATACGGAAACGTTTGCGCTCGGAAGTAGGGACGGGCTCTCCGGATGTGCGCAAACACACGCTCCGGAAAGAATCCCGTCGTACCCGCTTATTTTTCCGCGATGCGGTGATTTGACATTAGTTCCACAGCCTGGCACAAAGCCGAGTGATCCAGTTTGCTTTTACCGTTCGCCGCACAGGTGTTCATCAATTCCTGCGCGGACGCGGTGTGGGGAAGCGCCAAACCCAGCGCTCTTGCTCCCTGCAATGCAAGATTCAAATCCTTCTGGTGCAGTTCGATGCGAAAGCCCGGATCGAACGTGCGCTTGATCATGCGTTCACCGTGAACCTCGAGGATTCTCGAAGCCGCGAAGCCACCCATCAACGCCTGCCGCACCTTGGAAGGGTCCGCGCCCGCCTTCGATGCGAATAGCAGGGCTTCCGACACGGCCTGTATGTTCAACGCAACGATGATCTGGTTGGCCACTTTGGTCGTTTGACCATCGCCGTTTTCGCCTACCAGCGTAATGTTTTTGCCCATCAATTCGAAGAAGGGCTTTACCGCTTCGAACGTGTCTTTGGGACCGCCGACCATGATTGTGAGTGTTCCCGCCTTTGCACCCACTTCGCCGCCGGACACCGGCGCGTCGAGGTATTTCGAACCCAGCGCGTTGATCTTCGCCGCGAACTCCTTTGTTGCCATCGGCGAGATCGAACTCATGTCGATCACGACCTGGCCTTTGCCGAGGCCGCTCGCCACGCCGTTCTCGGCGAACAGCACCTGTTCGACGTCGGGCGTATCCGGCACCATGATGAAGACAAATGCCGACTGTTCGGCCACTTCCCTCGCCGACGCGCATTGCGTCGCACCGCCTTCGATCAGCGCCGCAGGCACGGAACGGCGTCCATGCACGAACAACTGATGACCGCCGCGCAGCAGGTTCTCCGCCATCGGCGCGCCCATGATGCCTGGTCCAATAAACCCTAACTTTGCCATGATGTCCTCTTAGCCTGACCGTTACTGGAGTACTTGGGGGTTGATGCAGTTGAGCGGCGCTTCGCCATTGAGGACGCGGATCACGTTGTCAGCGGCAATCTTGCCCATCGCGAGCCGTGTCTGAGCAGTTGCGGACGCGATATGCGGAACGATCACCACGTTATCGAGCTCCGCAAGCCCAGGCGCGAGCTTGGGCTCATCCTCGAACACGTCGAGACCCGCGCCCCAGATCACCTTCTCTCTCAACGCCGCGACAAGCGCCTTTTCATCGACGAGCGGTCCCCGCGCCGCATTGATCAGAACCGCTGTCGGCTTCATCGCGGCCAATTCGGCCGCACCGATGTAGTGATGCGTCTCGGAGAGGAGCGGCAGATGCAGCGACAGATAGTCCGACTCGCGCAAGAGCGTCGCCTTGTCGACGAAACGCGCGTTGTACTGCCGCTCGAATTCCGTGTTCGGCTTGGCGTCGGTATAGATGATGTTCATGTCAAACGCTGCCGCCTTGCGCGCAAACCGCTGGCCGATGCGGCCAAGCCCGGCGATGCCGAGCGTCATGTTGTCGACGTCCTGGCCGATGAATGCCATCGGCGCCCAGCCTTGCCATTTGCCCGCGCGAACATAGCGCTCCGACTCCGAGATGCGCCGAGCGGTTGCTAGCAGCAAGGCCCATGCGTGGGTCGCGGTAGCGTCGTCCAGCACGCCAGGCGTGTTCGTCAAGATCACTCCGCGCGTGGTCGCCGCAGAGAGATCGAAGTTATTGAATCCCACCGCATAATTCGCGACGATCCGGCATTGCGCACCGGCCGCGTCGAGCACGGCGCCGTCGATGGTGTCAGTCAGCAGACTGATGATCGCATTTCGTCCGCGTACCGCTTGCAGCAGTTCTTCCCTGGTGAGCGCCCGGTCGTGCGGGTTGACCTCCACGTCGTAATGTTCCCGCAGGGTATCGATAGTTTGCTGTGGGATCATGCGCGTGACGTAGATGCTGGACTTTGCCATTCGTAGTACTCCTGTATATGGATTGGCGCGGTTAGGTAGATTGCGTCGACAGCTGAATGAAGCCGGTGCCGACGCCCGCCAGCAGTTGATCTTCTGCGGGAGCGAGACCGCTAATCCCGAGCGCGCCGATCACGCCCGGCGTGCCGTCTTCGAGCAGTGCGCCGCCCGGAAGCGCGGTCAGCAATGCGTCGCAGAAATAGCCTATGGCGATGTCCTCGCGCCGCAGACGTTCGAGAAAAGCCGTGGTCGTGACACCCATGCGCGCGGCCGTATAAGCTTTCTGCTGCGACAGCGCAATGCTGCGCAGCGGCGCGCCGTCGGCACGGGCGAATGCAATGAGAAGCCCGTTCGCGTCGCAGACAGCGGCGCACACGGGCTTGCCGAAACGTGTCTTCGCTTCCGCGAGACAATGATGGAGAACACGTTGCGCGAGTTCGAGATCCAGTTCCACTACTGCCATCGGTTCCTCAAGGTTAGTGTGGGTTAGCGATTTACAGTTGGTTGCGGGTTTTCCACGACGGGCGGCGCTAGAGGTTGGCTTACCGCGGCCCGTCCGGGTTCTTGCGCCTTCTGCTTGATCCGACGATGGACAATCGCGGTCAGAATGGGCGTGAGGATCGCAGTCACGATCACGGACGCAGCGACCTGGATCGTTGCGATGGGCGCAATGGCGGCATACGACGGATCGGCGAGCGCCACAGCCTGCGGCGTGCCGGCCGCATTCCCGGCCGTGCTCGACGCAGCCGCGCCAGCGATGCCCGAGCCCCCCAGTAAGCGATCGGCCGTGATGCAGACCAGGCCAGTGATGACCACTACCGCGATCCCCAGCAGAATGCCGGGCAGGCCCGCGATGGCAATGGCCTTGAGGTTGATACCCTCGCCAAGTGTGAAGGCCATGAATGGGACGATGATCGGCTCGTGTCTTCCGAAGAACTCGCGCAGTTCATCATCAAGATTGCCGAGAATCGCGCCGGCGGCGATCGGAGCGACCACCGAGACCATCGTCAGCCACGGAATCACAGCGAGTCCAGCGCCGACCAGCACCAGCATCGTAACGAAGGGACCCGTCTCGATGCTTTGCGCGACGTACGTTCCGGCATCTTCCTTGGTACCAAACGTGCTCGTGAGAGCGAGGAACATGCCGCCGTTGGTGTCGTTCATCGCCGCGAGCAACGCAAGCGTTGTCAGGCCGAGGAAGTTTCCATGGAAAAGATGCGCCACGCCGAGCGCTAGCGCCACCGCAATACCCACCTTGGCGAACAGGATGCCGAGCCCGCGTTTTAGCATCTTCGGCGCCGCTCGCAAGGTCATCTTGGTGCCGGCCGTAAAGAGATACATGGCCAAGATCGTCGGATAGCCCGCGTTGGTGAGGGCCTGGGTAAAGCCGCCGATCTTCAGTGCATTCGGTGCGAACGTGTTTAACAACATGCCGAGGAAAAGCGGCACAACCATCAAACCGCCTGGCACGCGATTTACAGCTTGATAGATTCTCACTGTCGTCTCCTGCTGAACCTTGTCTGGCCGTCCCCGGGCAGCAAATGTTTCGCTCAAACGATACAGCTTGTAATTTTTAGACCGAGCTTGAAACGGGCCGTGTTGACTGTCCGTCTACTTGGTTTTTAATCATGTTATATGAAGACTTAACTAATAAGGGGCTGAGGTAAACCCTGAAACCCGTAGTAAATTATTTCTCGGGGACCGAAGGCTTACACAATGTCGGCTTGGGTGAAAACAGCAAAAAGGACGCAGATATGACGATGAAAGTCACCTCGTTGACCGCGCAGGTCGCTGAGTTTCTTCAGGACGCGATTTCTTCCGGCGTCTACCCCGTCGGCACGAAACTGCCATCGGGGAAGGTGCTCGGTCAGATGTATGGCGTCAGTCAGGCAGTCATACGGGAAGTGACAGAGCGTCTGCGCTCGAAAGGTCTAATCGACAGCCGACAGGGATCAGGCTGCATCGTAAAGGCGCGCACGGATGTCAATGGATTCAGAGTCCTAAATACCATGGGTGCCGACCGTTCGGAGCTTTCAAGCGTGTTCGAACTGCGGCTTGACCTGGAAGGGGCCGCGGCCGCGCTGGCGGCAGTACGCCGCACCGATGAAGACCTCGCCAGGCTCTCGGGCATTCTCACGACGCTGGGCGAGAATCTTCACGACCTTGAGGCCGGCGTGGAACTGGACCTGGAATTTCACACGGCCATCGCGGTCGCCACGCACAATCCGTACTACGGAACCTTGCTCAAATACCTCAACCTGCAATTGCGCCACGCTGTGCACGCCGCACGTTTTAACGCGCTGACGCATGAGCCTCTGCCGCAAACGGTCCAGAGTGAGCACCTGGCAGTGTTCGAGGCAATCAAAACGCGGGACGCGAGCGGCGCACGCGCTGCAATAATGCTGCATTTGCAGCGCGCCGCATGTCACCTCGAACTGGACATTCCCGGACGCGATAGGGACACGGGCATGCTTGAGGCGAAGACGCAGAGCAAGCGCCGGAAACGCAAAGGGTCCGTGGATTGAGTCGGCCGCAACGATATGAATTGTCCTTTCCAGTACCAATCTCGCTTGGGTATCGGAGAAGACCAGGGAATGCGCGGTATCGGCCCTAAGAGAAAGCGAGCAACGTGTGAAATTCAGGTGCTGTGGCATGAGCGGTCGCCCGACCAAAGTTGACCCAACGGCGCCACGATAAGCGGAAAATATGCGGGTTTCCTCGCAACAAACACTCACACTGCTAGGTCGATTCCTATAAAAGTGGGCCGTTGCAAGCCGCGCGGTTTTTCTACACGCCTGAGGTGCATGCCACCTGTGTCTCCATCAATCCACCCAAGCTAAGCCGGTTGTGATGTGATGGACGACTCCCGCTAAAAACTGAGGCCGGGTGACTTATGAAGCGATTCGTTGAAGGCGATGACAGCAAGCAGATTGCACTACTTCCCGAATGCGTCGATGACTACATCGGACAGGATAACCCAGTAAGGATCGTAGACGTCTTTGTGGGAGAACTGGACCTCACGACCCTCGGTTTCAACGGCACCACACCCGCAATCACGGGCCGGCCGTCCTACCATCCGGGCGCAATGCTCAAGATCTATATCTACGGCTATCTGAACCAGATACCATCGAGTCGGCGTCTGGAACGCGAATGTCAGTGCAACGTCGAGATGATGTGGCTGACGGAACGCCTAGCGCCGGACTTTAAGACGATCGCAGACTTTCGTCGCGACAACGGTCCAGCCATTCGCAACGTATGCCGGGGTTTCGTCGAATTGTGTCGCGGGCTGAAGCTGTTATCCGGCGACATGGTGGCCATCGACGGCAGCAAGCTCGAGGCTGCGAACAGCCGTGACAGGAACTAGACGGCAGGCAAGATCGACAAGCTTCAGCAGCAGATTGAGGAAAGCGTTCAGCGATATCTCGATGCGATTGAACCGCCGACCGGACCAGTCCGACAGGTTTCGATGTGAAGACCGTGCGCCTGTACGAGAAGATCGCCAGCTTGCGCCAGAAGATGCAGGAACTCGGACAGGTCAAGCGGCAGTTACAGCAGCAACCGGACAGACAGCTATCGATGACGGATCCCGACGCACGGTCCATGGCAACAAGCGGAAGACGCTCCGGAATGGTGGGCTATACCGTACAGGCCGCCGTCGACGCGAAGCACCACCTGATTGTCGAACACGAGATACGCGGTCGAGCGCAAGAAAATCGAAGAGGTCGTAGTTCTTGCCGTTCGAGACGAACTTGACCTGCGAGAGTTGCCGCGGCGCTTCAGGCAGCGGCGAGACGGTGTTGCCACGGGCGATGTGGCCCACGGGACGATCGTGGCGTGTCGACGAGACGTACCTGAAGATTCGCGGCAAGTGGGTCTACCTTTATCGAGCGGTGGATCGGGCGGGGAAAACCGTGGATTTCATGCTCAGCGCCAGGCGCGATGTGGCCGCGGCCCAAGCCTTTTTCAGGAAGGCCATCAAACATCAGGGCCAGCCGCCGGAAACGATCACGCTCGACGGCTATGCAGCCTCGCACCGCGCCGTGCCCGAGATGAAGACCGACGGCTTGCTGCCCGAGGATACGAAGGTTCGAACCTCGAAGTATTTTAATAATCTCATCGAGCAGGATCATCGCAACGTCAAGTCCAGAACGAACGTCATGCTCGGCTTCAAACGCTTCAGGAACGCCGCGATCATTCTGGCAGGCATTGATTTGATGCATCGCATTCGCAAAGGACAATTCAACCTCGTGAAGCTAAGCCTCAAAGATACCGCTGCGCCCGCTGTGTGGGATGCCGTCCTGTCGGTTCGATACGATATACTTAGCTATACGAAACACATCGACCGGGCCGCCTATTTGCACCAGAGCCAGCGGTGCGACCCAGTCGTCCGCAGTCAACGTGTCGGCAACCACCACGAGGGTGGCGGCAATCCATTGCACTGTTTTCATTTTCGCTTTCCCAAAGTCCACCTGAACGCTTCGATTGTATGAACGGCGCGCGCTGGTAACCCCCGAACACTTGTAATCAACTGTAAGTGGTGTGATCTCGTAGCCACGAATCAGGCGTCGATTCCCGGGCCGATTGCGACAATCCAGGCAGATTGGCTCCGAACCAGATGCGTCTGGTGCCCGTTCGCAAAGTATGGAAGTAATCGCGGCGGATCGGCCAGTTTGAGACAGCGGCGCGCTGCATGGAAATGGCACCGGTGAGCTTCGCTACTGGACCGTGTTCTTGACAGGATAGTCAGGCCTCGAAGAAGTCACCATATCTGCTAAGTACGGCACGTGCGCCGCATGACATCCGCCAGATCATCGAGCGACAGCGGCTTGGTCAAATGGCAGTCAAATACCCGCTCGTCGGTCTGAAATTTACCGGCAGCCTCGGTGTAGCCGGTCAGTGCAATCATTTTCGTCAGCGAGCACCGAGCCCGAAGGCGAAGCAGTTGCGCACAGCCATGTCGGGCATGCTGATATCAATCAGGGCAATGACGGGGGTGAATGACTCCACTATCGAAAGCGCTTCAACTCCACTTTGTGCCCGCTTTACCTCGTGACCTTCGAGTTCCAGCAAGGTGCCCATCCGCCTTGCCTGACGTCTGGAACGATTCGAACAGCCGTGACTGCAACGATTTCGCGATCCCTGGCCCAGTATCAGTCACACAGACATGCGGCTCATCGACCGTCACAATGAGCGTCATGTCTGGATAAGGCTTGAAGTAGTAGAGAGCATTCTTGAGGAGATTGAACAGGACGAACATGAACAGCGTTTCGTCACCGTGGAAACTGAAATCTTCAACAACCGACAGCGTCACTATGCCTCGCTCTCCTTCCCTCTCGTACGCATATTCAGCGAGCGCTTTCTGTACGACTTCGGCTGCGTGAATGCACGTGAATCTGCTCGTATCGATGGTTTTGACATTGACCTCTTCCAGTTTCATTGCGATAACCTGTAAGCCACGCTGGACCGCAAGCTGCCCCTGTGACAGTTGGGCATACAGGTCTTCGATCTGCTTTCGCGAAAGGGTCTGCGCGACGTCGTCCGTTGTGGGCTCGGGCAGTGCCCGGCTTGCCAAGTCCAGACTGTACTGAATCCGGCCGAGTGGGTTGCGCATTTCGTGGGCGATCGAACCTGCAAGCGCCATCGCGCCTCGCAGCTTCGCGTCCTGCAACTGCCGTTCCGAAAACTTGAACAGACTTCCGCCGACCACTACCAGAATAAAGGTTGGCAACCTCGCGACATAATCCGCTGGAAACGAGGGATGCACCGTTGTCGCTACGTAAAGCGCCACCCCAAGGCCGGTACCCACACACAGCATGACAATCGTGTTGCGCCAGTCTGTCAGCAGCACAAGAAAAAATACCGCCATGAAGCTGTCGGCAATGAAAACGACATTTCCATGATTTTTCAGTGACATGAATATATGAAAAAACGGCAGACAATAAAGCACCACGACGTATGAACAGTCGATGTAATACTTTCTCAACCGCGAAGGCCAGTAGTTCGACAGTGCCATCACCGCGCAGGAAACCGATGCGATCAGTCTGATCGTGAGATTCTCATACGGCTGGCTACCAGTTTCGACTCGCACTTCACCAGGTTCGTCGCTGGGGCTCTGATGTGATGGACGA
>NZ_JARESU010000178.1:0-14028 GCF_046027075.1 Paraburkholderia sp. RL18-085-BIA-A
AATTTCGGTTATCTGCAGCTTTCCCGTCCCGCCACATTTTTCGCACTTGATTTTTCCTTGGCCACCACATTGCTGACAGGTAGTCATGGTCTCCCCTCCTGGTGGTTAGGTGGACGACATGACCATACTACTCCGAGCGCCTGAGAGCACGAAGCCAGATGCTGGCCTCCACGAACTCGCGCAGTTCCTTGCCGGGCGACGAGAACCTGTCGGCGTGGTACTGGGCCAATTGTGCCTTTTTGAGAACACGTGACGGACCTACGCGGCGGTCAGCGACCCGCCCCGACCCGACAGCGACAAGGCTTTCGCTTCGCTTGTGAATAAGGCAGTGGAACTGGCGAAAAGCAAAACGGCGCTTGGACTACCGGGCTACCTCGGACCCGAAGGCTGACCGGTCAAGAAAGGCCGACGCTTGCGTCGTCCGCGCCGGCTGCGCATGCGCGAGAGGTCCAGGCAGCAGAGCTAAATGCGAAAACACTAGCGGCCCGTGTTCTCGGGTCGATATGAAAGCAATGCTGGAACGTTCACGTCCTCATCTATTTCGGGCCAGAATATTTGCTCATGGTCGAGAGAGATTGCAAAGTGTTCGCGCTCGGCTGCAGTGGCTGCCTGCAGCACGGGAAACCAGTCCAGTGGGAATTGAACGGCGGGACCCTCGGACATGTCAAGAAACAGGTGCACGCTGTCAAAATGCACGTCCACCGCAGTGCGCTCCATGGTCGCCTCCTCAATCAGAATCATCTTAAAGATAGGTCGCGGCAAAGCTGCGTTCAAGAGTGCATGTAGTTCGAGAATCCAGCCAGAATGCTCGATGTGCAACGGCAGCCGGACGTTCCCATGCAGGTGAGTCAAGACTTATCCACTTGCGTCGCGGACAACATGAACTATCCACAGAATCTGTTCACAAAGCTGTGCATAACTCGTCCGCCTGCATAACGGGTAAGCGTGTGCATCGTGACATCGGCTGGAAAGTCGGCCCTGTGAATTCACAGAGGAGCATTCCGTTGCCTGGCGGAGCGCCGCACGGAATTACGCCTCGGTAAGCCGGGAACGGCGCTGTTCGCCACGTTGGGCCGACTGGGAGCAGAATTCGTCGCCCTGTATGCGGCATTCATGGCCTACGGGCCGGCATTCGCCAGCCTCCAGACGGTGACGCAGTGGAGCTGCTGAGCGTCCGTTGGCGGCAGCACAGGACTCTTCGCCGGCTGTGCTGAGACTCGCCTTGCGACCAGCAACTGACGGCCTGATGGGCGATAAAGCGGACACGTCCCGCTCGCATGGAACGGCGGTCGGTAACGCGGCAGCCAATACCTGTCCTGTTTTCAAGTTGGCCGCTTGCGTCTCGCCGGCCCAGGCGCAGCATCGCAGCCGCTTCGGCTCGATGCGCGCATCGATGCAGGACAGTCACGCACCGCGGTCCTTCCTGAACGACTTCGGAACTGCCGACTCTAAAGAGGAGAGGCCATTCGGCCTCACGTATGAGCCTCTGCGTGTTGAACTCCATAGAAAGCGGACTCAGCGCTATTTGTCCATACCGCATTGCGCCATCGCGAGTCGTTCGAACTGGACTCGAGGCGAGGAGAACGCAAATGAACAGGTTCGTTCGTTTTCTGGTCGCTGCCGGGCTTGGCGCGGGGTCGGCCAGCTTCACGCAGGCGGGCGGCGTGTCTGTAGGCGTCGGCATTGGTGTGCCGGGCCCCGTGTATGTCGGTCCGCCGGTTATCTATGCGCCGCCGCCCGTCATCTACGGGCCGCCGGTGATATATGGACCGCGCGCCTGGCCCGGATATTATGGCTATCCCTACTGGTACGGCGGATATCGAGGCTATTACGGCCGCGGTTACTATGGCCCTGGTTACTATGGACGTGGGTACTACGGCCGTGGCTATTACGGGTATCGCGGGTGGCGCCACTAGAGCACACGAGTGACCGTTTCTGTTAGCACTATCTGGCGCCTGGCTGGCGGGGCTTCACTTGCTACCACAACCAACACTCGGCAAGATAGCGGAAGCGCGCCTCGACGCCTTCGAGTCGCAGTAACACACGTCTTCTGGGCCGGCTGGCGGCTTCAGCTATCGCCGGCACAATCGAAGGACCTATCCCATTGACCTCAGAACATGACCGCACGCCCAGCGTACAAGACGACTTCCTGCAGACGCTCGTAAGGGACAAGACCACCGTAAATGTGTTCCTCGTGAGCGGCATCAGACTGAGTGGTCAACTGGCCGCCTTTGACCAGTT
Organism: Paraburkholderia sp. RL18-085-BIA-A; assembly: GCF_046027075.1. Lineage (NCBI taxonomy): Bacteria > Pseudomonadati > Pseudomonadota > Betaproteobacteria > Burkholderiales > Burkholderiaceae > Paraburkholderia > Paraburkholderia sp. RL18-085-BIA-A. Next base: position 2,242 of record NZ_JARESU010000178.1, read on the forward strand.
TGCCGTTCTGCTGAAGTCTGGTCCAGCCGTGCAACTCGTATTTAAACATGCCATTTCAACCGTGATGCCGGTCAATGGCACGGGCCCGGCACGCGACCCGACCGAGACGCCGGTGAGTGGCGACAAGCCGAACCACTCGCGAGCGCGCGTCCGATGAGGACCACCATAACATGCTGTGGCCTACGCTTCACCTGCGCATAGCCAGGCGGCGTCAACGTCGAGAAGGTCAGAAAGGAACGAAGGCCGCATGAGAGGTGACCAAGGCAACTGACCAGACAGTCGAGAATGCGACGAAGTCGAAGGCGGCGTTCATTCCTGCGCACGTGATGTTCGCCACGTCTTTTACTCACGTCCGAAACCAGCACACCCGGGGAGACTATGTCAAGGCGCATAGCTGAAAAAGGAATGGTCCGCCTCGGCGGACCATTTGCTTGCGCGATAGCGAGTGCGCCGAGGTGTCAGACTGGCTGAATGTTTGCCGCCTGTTTGCCCTTCGGGCCTTGCTTCACTTCAAAGGTCACCTTCTGATTTTCCTGCAGTGACTTAAAGCCGCTGCTCTGGATTTCGGAAAAGTGCGCGAACAGGTCTTCGCCACCATCATCCGGCGTGATGAAACCAAAACCCTTTGCGTCGTTAAACCACTTCACGGTACCCGTTGCCATTTTTCCTGACCCTATTCAAAGACTGATGTGTTGTAAAGCGCGACGGTGGGCCGCCGCACTCACACGTTTTTAACAGAGGAGAATGCTCTGAACAATTGGCGTTTCCGACAGGTGGTGTGACACCAAACCGTCGCTTTAGACGCGTGGCATTTGACGCCTGGCTACCATACTGCGGCGAGGAATTCGTCATACTGTTGTTGGACTGCGGATATGACGGGCGGCTAGGCTGCCAGAAGACAGCTCGCATTGCTGTTGCTCCGCGCGTCTTCGATGACCCGCATGAGCGTTTCCAAAGAGAATGGCTTTTGCAGAGACACATCGAAGAGTCGGGCCAACTCTTCATTGCTATCGCTGTCACCCGTCATGGAGGCAACAAAGGGCCGGGGGAAGTCCGGCCTGTCCAGCAGCGACAGCGCGACGGCACTGCCGTTGATGCCGGGGAGGTTTTCGTCCAGGAGAACGAGTTCGAAAGCGCCGGCATGGAGCAACTCCAGCGCAGTCTCCCCGTCGTGCGCCATGATTGTCGGAGCCTTCATCGGCACACGAGAATTGTCACCAAGCCGGCGCAGGCGCGTGTCGGCAGCGCGATGGCCGAGCGCGTCGCTGACACTCTTGCTGGAGCGAAACGGCTAACCGCCGTTGCGGTCAGCCTCCTGCAATGCCGCGCGCCAGCAGCTCACTCTTCGACTGGTTCGAGCAGTCGACCGGCTTCCTTCATACACACTCCGGCCTTGATGACCACGGGAATGTGTTCGCCCTGTCCCAGCAGAAGGGAAATGTCCTCAATCGGGTCACCGTCGACCACGATGAGGTCAGCCACGGCTCCGACAGCGACCGTTCCCCGCACGCCAGCTTCACCTGTGATTTCGGCGGCAACGCACGTGGCCGACCGGATGGCCTCAACATTGCCGACGATTTCTGCCCGAACCGCAAACTCGTCGGACTGGAAGGCGTGCAGCGCGCCCAGCATGTCCGAGCCGAACCCGACCTTCACGCCTTCGCGCACCATCAGCGCAAGTGCCTGCCGGCCTACGGAGCGTGCTCCCTCAATCTTGGCGAGCGATTCAGCGGGGAAGCCAAGCGCGGGACCTTGTTCAACGAGACGGTCGAGAGTAGCGATTGTGGGCACAACCGCTACGCCGCGCTCCGCCAGCAAACGGGCAGTCTCGTCGTCGATGAGGTTGCCGTGCTCGATACATTTCACCCCGCACTCGACGGCGCGCCGGACGGCACGAGCGGTGTAGGCGTGCGCCATCACGTAAGTGCCGGCAGCCTCCGCTTCCTGAACCGCAGCACGGATTTCATCTTCCGAATACTGCGTGCTGGTGATGGGGTCGTTGGGCGAAGCCACACCGCCCGACGCCATTATCTTGATTTGGGAGGCCCCTTTGAGGAGTTCTTCGCGTACGGCCAGGCGCATCGCCTCGACACCATCGACCACCCGAGCAATCGCTCCTTGACGCCCCAGGCACCCGCAGGCATCGTCAAGCTTGTCATTGCGCTGGCGGAAGTCGCCGTGCCCACCGGTCTGCGACAGCGCCTTGCCTGATGACAGGATGCGCGGGCCCCAAAGCACGCCGCTGTTGACAGCCTCGCACATTCCAAAGTCAGCGCCACCAGCATCACGAACGGTGGTGAACCCCCGGTTCAGCATGCCGCGCAGGATGGGCAACGTTTTAAGCGCAGCCAGGAAGTTTGGCATCATCGCGTTGGCGCCCAAATTCGTATTCGACGCGACGACGTGGACATGCAGGTCGATGAAACCCGGCAAGACGGTACACCCGGGAAGGCCCATCCTGCGGGCATCGACAAACGACGACGGTATCTCTCCTATTGCCGCAATCTTCCCGTCGGCAATACAGACATTGGTGTTCGTCTGGCGTTTCTTCGTTACGGGGTCGAAAACGTTGACCCCTTCGATTACCAACATGTTCATGTGAATTTCCTCAAGACTGGTATGGCTTCATCAGCAGCATGCCGAGCAGGCTAACCACTGCGGCGAAGATGATGTAATAAGACGCAGACTCGGCGTCACCCGTATGTTGCGTGAGCCAGGTGATGATGAAGGCGGCAAAGCCACCGAAGATGGTCACCGCGCCGTTGTAGGCCAAAGACAATCCCGTCGCACGAACGCGGCTCGGGAACATTTCCGTGAAAAGAGCCAGAATCGGGCCGGTGTATGCAGCAATCAGCACGCCGAAAATCGCCTGGAAAGTCAGCAGCGTGGCAAAGTCGGGCGATTTGATCAGATGAGAGAACAGTGGATAGCTGGCAACCAGAATAACGAGCGCAGCAACCGAAAGGACCCGTCGCTTGCCGACCTTATCCGACAGTGCCCCGAACACGGGTGCCATGACCATCAGCACGACACCGCTGACGACACCCGACGTGAAGCCCTCACGCTGGGTCATGTGCAGATACTTCACAACATAAGTCGGGATGTAGAACAGGATGACGTATGTGCAGACGGTCCAAAGTACGACCATCAGCAGGCTGGAGAGCACCTGACGGGGATACTCCCGAATGACGTCGCGCAGCGGAGTGTTGGTGTGGTGCTTCTCCGATACGAACTCGGGCGTCTCCTCGATTCTCAGCCGAATATAGTATCCAACCGGGGCCACAAGCATGCCGATGAAAAACGGAATGCGCCATCCCCATGCGGTCAGCGAATCAGCCGACATGCTCGACGTGATGAGCGTGCCGGTAAGGCTGCCGATGACCACGGCAAAACCGACACTCGTCTGAATCCAGCTCGAATAGAAAGCACGACGGTTAACTGGAGCATGCTCGGTAAGGAATGCAGTAGCGCCGCCCATTTCACCGCCAGCGGACAGCCCCTGTAGCATTCGCGCGATAACGATAAGACACGGCGCGGCGATGCCGATAGATTGGTACGTAGGGGCGAAAGCGATGATGCCCGAGCCAAGCGCCATGATGAGCATGGCGAGTGACAGAGCTCGTTTTCGCCCCACCTTGTCGCCGTAGATGCCGAACGCGATGCCGCCGAGCGGTCGCATCACAAACCCAACGCCAAAAGTTGCAAGTGATAGCAGCAGCGACGTTGTCTCGTTGCCTGCGGGGAAAAACAACTTGCCAATGGTGGCTGCGAAGAACGCGTACCCGGAAAAGTCGAACCACTCCAGACCGCTGCCAATGACAGTGGCGAAAATCGCCTTCCGGCGCGTCACAGTCCTTATGGGCAGCTCGCCCACCAGCATGCCGTTTGATGCACTCGTTGCCATTTAGACCTCTCTGGATTGTCGTTTAGCGAGGTGAGCGTTCGCGATTCGTCACGCGATCAATGTAATTTTTGGCGTGACGACGGCATAACGTTAAATTCGCAAACGCGCTTGCAAAAAACGCAACCGCATCCAGAGGCGTGCGACGGAAACGTCAGGGGGCGAGAGTCTGAGCGATTACCCATTCGCGGAACCGACGGGCGGCAGGTGTTTCCGCACGCTCCGATGGCCATGTGACAAAGTATGAGCCGCCCATTGTGGCGTGAGAGTCTGATGCCCTGACGAGCACGCCATGGTCGAGGAGCGGGTCGATAACTCGATTCCAACCGAGCGCGACGCCCTTGCCGTGCGTCGCGAGCTGCACAATGAGTGGGTAGCTGTTGACGATGATGGTTTGATTGAATACTGGACGTTCGAGCCCTGCCTGTTCGAACCAGGTGTGCCACGACATCCAGCTACGTTCCGCGTCCTCGAGAACAAGCAGCGTGCAGGCCAGCAGTTCCACTGGCTTCAGTCGGCGCCCATCTAGATATGTCGGTGAGCAAACCGGAAATACCTCTTCGTCGAAAAGCTTCCGAGTGTACGTTCCGGGAACCTCGGAGTTGCGCAAATAGAAAATGCCCACGTCGTACTCGGCTGGCGAGACGGTTCCAAAGTGGTCCCGCACGATGATGCGCAGGTCCACATCGGGATTCGCGTCGATAAATGAGCCGATTCTCGGTGCGAGCCAGAATACCGAGAGCCCGGCTGTGCAGGATACCGTGAGGCGAGATTTGACGACGCGGGCCATCAGACTTGATGTAACGCTAGTGCAAAGCTCCAACATGCGTCTTACATCTACTTCATAGGTTTCCCCTGCCGGTGTAAGCCTTAAAGTGTTGTGCTCCCGCACGAACAGGCGGCGCCCGAGGAACTCTTCGAGTTGGGAGATTTGACGGCTCACCGCGCTGGTCGACAGGTGAAGCTCATGTCCCGCGCGAGTGAAGCTTAGATAGCGGGCGCTAGCTTCGAATGCTTGTAGACATGCTAGTGGAGGTAAGGGAGAGAGAGCCATGGGCGTCCGGCGAGCTATCCAAGGTGTAGTAGATATGCAGGATAGCCCAACGATATTGGCCAAGGTGCCTGCAAACAAATTCGCCAGACCTATCCTAATCGATTCAAACTCCGGTCTCGGTAACGCGTAGGCCGAGACCGTGCATGCAGACGCATGAGGAAACAACGGGGCCCCCCGCGCTGCGGACCTGATTCGAATCTGGGCTGCCGCGGTTTGCCGCGACGTTGCGCCTATTTGCGACACGACCCAAGCCAATCGAGCCATGTCTACTGTTCTTCTCGTTTACGAGGCCGCGGATAACCTATGGGCGCTTCAACCGTCGCTTCAAAGCGGCGGCCGTCGCGTCACAGTTGTGCGCCGAGTAGCTTGAGTGTCAGGGCGGCGTTGCCCACGAATCCAACACCATGCAACGGCTTTGTGTTTGGCTCTCGCGGATTTATACGAATGAGCCGTTGGCGCGCGTATCGCTCGCTGAAGCGCCGCACTGTGGGCAGCGCTCTCCCTGCGCCGAGTTCCACGACAACCGAATTCGTCACCGTTGAAATCCAGGCCGCCAGGCGCTCCGACACGCTGACGGTGAGACTTGACGACGATGACCGGCACGCTATCACGGCATTACCGAAGAACCAACGTTTCGTGACTCCGCCGTTCGCGCCGGAATGGGATGCGTAACCATTGCCTTCGCGTCTTAGGCAGTCCATCTGCTAGTCATTCACCGCAGCGCTAGCGCGCAATCGACAAAGATTCATCGACATCCGCTCAACAGAACTTCAGACCCTCTCGTGAGCGGCCGTCGATTACGGCAATCAATGTCAAATCACGCGAGACACCCAGCATCTACAACGCCGTCAATCTGACTCGAACGTGAGGCCGGGAACGCGTCGGTGCTGCCGGTCACGTCGATGCTCCGGCAAGACCCTCGAAGCAGCAGCTTCGAGGGTTGAAATAGATATGCCTCGTCGGCGGAATCTGTGGGTTAGTTTGGGCCCGAATCATCATCGAACTGCCTGAATTAGGCTACTTCTGTGGTGCCGAAGCCGAAACCGATTCAATACCGCTTTCGACGGGCACTTCGAACCACTCGAGGGTCGTGCAGCGTCAAGTGTGGACATAGTCCAGCGAAGCGAACACTTGACGCCACGCAAGCAAAATACGCTACCTGTATGGCCGGGAGCGGCGCACTCTCGCTTACGGCCATACAGACGAATAGCGAGCATTCAGGAACCGCATCGCTAATGACATAGCCAGCGGTCTCAAAATCACCCACAGATTCCGCCGAGGATCCATAGATATCAGCTTGCCTCGCCCGGTCGCACCTGAAGCCAGGCCGCGCGATGCGGCATTACGTCACGGTTCGTATTCAATTGACAGAACGTCGGTCGCCGCCCAGCCGTTGACGCACCGAGCAAAGACGTGGCGATTCCACGGACCTTCCAACTTGCAAGACCCATACATTTGAAACGCTGTGTGACGGCTTGTTGCCTCGCTCCCTGGAAACGGGCGATTTATGTTTACCGCCCCGGCCGTGGTTACAAGGCCGTAACTCAGCCGGGGAGATGTGCTCGTAAAGTGTGACCATCGAATCGAACGATGAGGCGACGAAATGATGTTCAAACACCTGACGTTTTCACTAGGGCTCGGCGCCATCGCGCTTACACTGTCGGGGACAGCGATGGCCCAGGTCCATTTCGGAGTGAATATCGGGGTTCCGGCTCCCGTGTATGTCGCGCCCGCGCCTGTGTATGCGCCACCGTCACCACCTGCCCTCTACGAACAGCAAGCTCCCGTCTACGCGCCAGTGCCGGTCATAGCGGGCCCTGCATTGGTCATCGGCTGGCATGGTGACCGGTATTGGGACGGGCATCGATACTGGAATAGGCGCGGTTGGTACGCGCGCGGACGTGGCGACTATGGCCGCGGCTAACCTTCTGCGATGGCAAGAAACTCAAAAGGGCAGCGGTCCGTCGGCCTTCTGGCAGTTTGTTCTCTGCGAACATAGTTTGATGTCGTCAAGGTCGTCGCTTCTTGCGGCGCGTATCTTCATGGCGTATGTATCGATGTTGTATTCGCGGGGAAGGAAGTATCAGGCTGCGCTGGTAGTTGCCAGGCGGCGGACCCGCACGGCCACAAAGGACGCAATTGCCAACAGTATCGAGACGAGAAACGCCGTCCAATCGACAGCCACATAGCCATGCGTGAAGCTCCAGATGCTGGCCGCGGCAATCGGCGCTATTCCCTTGGCGACATTCGAGGGAACTGAGAGCATCCCCCTGACCGCGCCTTACCTTCGAGGCGTCCGATGCGAGAACTGGACATTGCGTGGTAAGTCGCAGACCTGTGCGTTACCACCTGTTACAGAAGAGCAGAGCCAGTTTCACACGACCGTCTGTCACGCGCATATGCTTCTGGGTCCCAGTCCGTCTCGCTGCATCGAATCTCGCCGCATCGAACTGGCGAAGTGAGCAGGAAGTAATTCATGAAAGGCGCAATCTCATTGCTTCTGGTGGCAGTCACCGGCGCCTCTTATCTGCTACGGTCTCGGCGCACGTCAGTGTTGGCGTCTACCTCTATGTTCCAGGGGCCATTTATGGCGTGCCCCACTGGTCATTTATCGACCGTACTGCCCAGCGTCGGTTATCTATCAAGCGTACCCGCCGCGTGCAATCTACCTGGCGCCCTCTGTCGTGTACGGACCGCCGTGCGCAGGTTAGGGTTAGGGCTAGGGCTAGGGCTAGGGCTACGGCTATCGGGGACTCGTTTGGGACCATCGCCGGTGGCATCACAATGGTTCGCACCGAGGCTGGGAATACCATCGTCGCGGTCATGGCGACTGGCGCGTGACAGCCGCTCACCGCCTGAGCAAGGATGGCTGCACGTACTGCGACGAGAACAGCTGGGCGCCACAGCTTCCTGCCCGCAGAATCTGCGCGACAGACTCACGTCAGGAAGCTGCCGGCAAACATTTGACGAAAAGCATCACGACATCGACACCGGCTTGGGTAGTCCAATGTACCAACCGCTTCGAAGCGCGCGATTGAAATTTACTGCAAGCGATGAGGAGCGACATGCGACAAATTGAGGTGGGCGCAGCCCTGTTGATACTTCTGTCTGCCCACAGCGCCGGTGCGACGCCTGCAACAGCGGCGACAAACGACTTTGACACCTTGGACGAAAAGACGTGTGCTGCGTTCCGGCGCGATGCTGTCCCGCAGAGCATCAATACAGCAGAATTCATCGACGCCCATATCGAGCCCGTTTCTGCCGCAGAAGAGGTCTATCTGAGTGCAGAAATTTCCGCATTTAAACTGTCTCCGAATCCCAGTCGCTTTTCGCTACTCGCTTCGCGGCCATCTTTCAGCGCGTGGCGGCTGCATACCTCACTCAAGTCCCTTGTGCAGTCGCTGAAAGCGATTGACGTGGTCCCTCCTGGAGAAAGCCTGGAGGCTCATCGGGCGAAAAGCGCGACCTTCGCACTGCTTGCAGTGGAACAAACAACCGCGATGTTCGATGCGTACGCGCGCTATGACAGCGCGCGTATACCGCCCTTCATGACAGAGGCGACAGTTGAGACCGCCTCGGTGTCGCTCGCGAACATGGGGCCGGCTCTCGCGTTGTTTGTGAGCTGCACGGTCGATGCGATAAAGAAATAGACACGGTCAGCATTACGCATAGCTGCGGATAAATGCTTTTCACAATGAAATGCAGGCCCGTTGCAAGGCTGCATGCCGTCGCGCGTGTATGGTGCACGCGAGCGTTTGCCCGCACATGCTACATAGCGGTTCGCCGATGCGAAACCGGTCACTACGTTAAAATGTATTTGCATCGCAATGGTTCGAAGCATTGCATCGCTCTTCTGGTCTGACTCACTAACTTCCACCTGGATTTAAATGAAACCCGTTTTCAAGAAGGCTCTTGCTGTCCTCATCGTAGCCGCGTTCGCGGCCCCCGCGGTGTCGTTCGCCGATATGCATCAAGATAGCCGGCACGCTCCTGTGCGGCACCATCCTCAGCCTCACCACCCTCAGCCTCACCATAACTACCGCTCGCACGACTAAGCGTCTCGCGCCGGTCAAGGCTGGCCTAGGTGAGAAACGCTTTGACCGGCGACGGGCGAACCGTTTTTGGTTTTCCCGCATATGTCTTGCGCCTGCTTCTTCGTTTTCGCACAGACCCGCATGCAACCCCGCCACAAGACAACGCAGGATATCAGTTTGCTGTTGAACTGCCTCTCCTTGTTCGCGGTCAACAATCACGCTCGCCCGGACCGTCCGTCTGTGCAGCGAACCGAGGAGAAAGCAGATAATTAAGCACATCGTGATGTGGGACGTCCGTGGGGAGTCAGCGACGGAACGGGAGCGTGCGGCGCTGCAGGTCAAGCGCATATTTGAGGGCGTGCGCGGCCGAATCTCGGGTCTGCGACATCTTGAGGTCGGAGTCGACGTTAGTCGCGTGGACTATGCCTGCGATGTCGTTCTCTACTCCGAATTCGAGTCCATGGATGCGCTGAAGCAGTATGCCCACCATCCGGTACACCTACAGGCCAGAGCGGAGTTGGAAGGCGTCCGCATCGCGCGTCATCAAGTTGATTACACGCCAATGTGAGCGCTTCTTATCAAGCTTACCTATTTTCCGGTCCGCGCGTGGCGGCGCAAATGGGTAGGTAGAAGAAGTAAAGAATATCTAGCGAATGGCTTTCGTCGGTGCGGCATCTAGAATTTAAAAGCTTCTAGCAACAACGAAAATGTCTGCCTCAGCTGCACGCTGATGCACCGTGTCTGCGGCAAGGCTCCCCCGATGGAGTCCGCAGGAAGGCGTCTACGTAAGACGGAATTGACCTGATGATAAGTCCGCCGGTCCGCCGAGGGCGCGACAGAGCATCGACAAGTCGCAAATTGTGAGGTGCGTGGAGCGGGCACAATGCTGCAGAAATTTCGTCTCGAGATGATTCTGGCGAACCAGCCATGCCGCTTGCAATCCGGCATTCAACGCCCCGAGAACGTCCAGGTGAAAGTCATCCCCCACGTGAAGCAAATCGGTTGGATGCACGTTCGCTGCCCGGGCAGCCGCATGGAATATTTCGGGCTCAGGCTTCGCCGTTCCCAGAGCACGAGCACTTAAGGTTTCACGAAAGAACTCTGCACCGCCAGTCAGCCGGAGGTCTGCGTTGCCGTTTGTCACTGCGACGAGCGGAAACCTGCCACTCAACCATGCCAGCGCTGGCAAAGCGTCTTCATAAAACTCAACCTTCTGTCGGGCTGAATAGAAGACATCGTATGCGCTGTCAGCCAGGGTTATATCTTCCTTCGCCAGTTCCAACGCGAGTCTGATTGAACCGACTCTCAAGGCACGATAGTCATTGGCGAGGTCCGGGCGCGAGCGCTCGTACTCGTCTCGCAACCGACTTAGCGTAGGCCACGCGGGCAGTACGCTCGCAGTATTTGGGGCGTGCTCAATCAGCCATGAATGAAGCGTCGCTTCGGCCCGCTCGACGGAAGGCCTAAATGGCCATAGGGTGTCATCAAGGTCGAATGAGATTGCGGATACCTTGCCTATACGCATAGCGGCTGAAGGAGCGGGCGTGCAATCCGCACGTAATCGGCCGAACTGAGGACTATGGACTTGTCGAGCCGAGCGGCGTTGAACGCGATTTCGTCAAAGCTGCCAATCAAATCCGGGTCAACAATCAGCTTTATACTCGCAGAGAACGAAAACGGAGGGATTGCCCCAATAACACACCCCGTTTCATGCTGCGCTTCTTCGGCTGATGCAAGTGTGGCCTTCTTGAAGCCGGCCGCTGCCGCCACTTTCTTGAAGTCCAGCTTCCTGTCCCCGGGAAGGATAGCGAGAATCAATGCCTGCCCATCATCTTTGCTCTTGCAGAGCATCGCCTTCGCACCTTGCCCCGGCGACGTTCCGCGAATGGCGGCAACTGCGTCAGACCTTCCCTCCGCAGGATGTTCGATTACACGATACTTGGCGCCCTCGCGCTCAAGCAGGGCGACCAGCTTCTCATACATGGTTGGCACGGTGTTCGATTCCCTCGACATACGGTATGGCAGGTCGGCGTGACATAACTGCGCTGCCCTGAATCGATTTCGTCCCCCAGGGCAGCAAGTTAAAGCTTACGCAGCGACCAGCGAGCATAACCGCTCAAGGTCGAATTTGCCACCGCTGATGATGATGCCAATGCGCTTGCCTTTGAGCGAATCCTTCAAATTCAGCACGGCTGCCTTGCAATGCCCTTTGGCTGGCCACAGGCATCGCACTCCGCTCTCTGTGGAACGCGCCTCGATACCTCGACAGCAGCACATACACGTCGGTTTTCGAGCGCAGCACGTACCTTCGGCGACCAGCGACAATGACTGTCCGCAAGACGTGCTTACGCAGCGGAGTCACGCCGAGACGTTGGCGAAAGTCGGCTTCGGAAATCAACTCGCCGTTTGCGACCATACCGAGGCGAGCTGCAAGGGCCTGCTGCCAAAGGTGCGCCCGCAAAATGTCGCCGCCAACATCCTCGCCAGCTTCTAGGTAGGCGTCGAGGACAATCCGTTCTATGCGAGCAATGACCTCGTGCGGCAACTTCTCGAATTTGGAGCGGTCGGCCGCAGGTAGCCGGAAATTGTTTGCGGCGATTTTGCGCACAAGCGCTGACGCCAAGAACTGGGCGACATCGAACTCCGCGTCTATCCGCCGCATAGCAAGGTCCCAGCCGCTGCTACTCATATGAAGCTCGCTCACCTGATGACAGGTTGCCCGTGCTTCAAAGCCTGTCTCGTCGCCGTTTGCCTAGGTAATCCCCCTCCGGAGGGGTACTGGTCGTTACTTTTGCGTT
>NZ_JARESU010000179.1:0-13955 GCF_046027075.1 Paraburkholderia sp. RL18-085-BIA-A
GCTACGTCCGCGATTGCAGGACCCATGCTTTTCTCCGTGACGGGTGAATGAACTCAGCTCGATGCAACGCAGGCGGGCGCGTCGCACCCACACTCATCGCGCGCGATCAGGCAACGCCGGTACATCGGTATGTGTGGTGCTGAACGTTTTGCTTCCTTCAATACCTAAAAAACGCCTTGACGGTACAAAGAGCCATAACTTCTCAGTGAACGACGACATCGCCGGCACATTCACGTCAAGCGCGTTGCCCGACGCACTCGCGATATCACGCGGAGGGGCCGTGCGCGGCACACTGGTGGTGATGCTGCGGCTCGCCACCTAGCCGGTCGCCGGTGCTCATGAGCGCAGGCTCGATGGGCGCCGACAGCGCCTCCTCGTCGATCTGCGCCTGCAGCAGCGTGAAGGTCACCGCGAGTATCATCGGCCCGATGAACAGTCCGACGATCCCGAACGCGATCACCCCGCCGAGCACCCCCGTCAGGATCAGCAGCAGCGACAGGTCCACCCCTCGCTTGATCAGCAGCGGCCGTAGCACCTTGTCGAGCATCATGATGAGCAGCGTCCAGACCGCCAGTACGATCGTCGCGATGTGCTCGTCGTGATAGAACAGCCAGACCACCGCGCCGATCAGCGGAAGCGCCGGACCGATCTGTGCAAGACAGAGGATCAGGATCAGCGCGGTCAGCACGCCCGCGCCCGGGACGCCGGCGACATACAGGCCGAGCCCGCCGAGCGCCGCCTGCACTGCCGCGGTCACGACGATCCCGAGTGCGACCGCACGGATCGACAGTGCACTGAGGCGCACTGCCGCCGCGCCGCGTTCAGCAGCAATGCGCGTCGCGAAGCGCACCATGCGGTTGGCTACCGCCTCGCCCTGTGTATAGAGAATGCCGGCAATGACCACGGTCAGCACCAGGTGAATCGCCAGCATGCCGACCGCGCCCGCTGGCGAGAACAGCCATTTCGTGGCGACGATTGCATAAGGCTGCACTTGCGCAAGAATGTCGCCGCGACCTGCGTCGGACAAGCGCTGCCACTCGCGTGCGGAGCGTTCGCCGGCAAGCGGCACTTCATGCAGCCAGCGGGGCGGGCGAGGCAGTGTGTAGTTCTGCAGTGCCTCGGCCTGGTCGGTAATGTCGCCGCCGTGCTCGGCAATCGTCGGCACCGCGCCGTACAGCGGCAGCACGATCACGACTAGCAGCCCGACCAGCATCACGGTGACGGCGATCCAGCGGCGGCCACCGACGCGCTTTTCGATACCGATCATCACGGGCCAGGTGGCGACGACGATCATCGTCGCCCAGATCAGCGCCGGCAGAAACGGACGAACGATATAAAGACTGCCGAACATCAGCAGCGACAGAATCACGATGATCAGCAGGATGCGAGCAATATCCGCCTGCGGTCGCGAATTCACGCCATTCTCCCGATACGTGACCCAGCCGCAGCCGCGCGGGGGCGTGCGGTCCGGTCGTACACGCCGCCGACAAGTCTGATGAATGGGCAGCGGCCACGCTTGCGTTGGGCTGGTGCGCAGACAGCAGACCCGACGACTCGCCTACTCAGGCTACAACCTTCGAAGCACCGCCGCCATTGGACCTTAGTCCCATGGACTCCGCGGAAATCGACGGTAAGCTACCTTGGGAATGACTATTGAAAAAGCATTGAGCCCGCTGCACGTGGAACTGGTCTAGGTGCTCGCGCGTAGGCGCAGCTGCGAAGCCCGCATGACACCGTGCCTGCTCGGCGACTGAACGGAGGAACACACGATGCAGAGTTACTACGCCAACAGGAACCTACCGGAGCCTGTGATCCCGGTCATGAGATCGCTGGACTTGCTCAAGGGCCAGACCGCGCTGGTTACCGGTGCCAATTCCGGCATCGGCCGCGCCATCGCTGTGGCGCTCGGCACGGCTGGCGCCAACGTGATAGTCAATTACGTGGCGAACCCGGCGGACGCCGAAGCGGTGGCCGAGGAGATTCGCAGCGGTGGGCAGCGCGCTATCACCGCACTGGCCGACGTAGCCGACGAGGCGCAAGTGCAAGCCATGTTCGCCGCGGCGGTGCTCGAGTTTGGCACCATCGATATCCTTGTCAGCAACGCTGGCATGGAGCGCAACGCGCCGTTCCACGAGATGAGTGTCGGGCAATGGGACGCCGTGATTAATGTCAATCTGCGCGGCGCCTTTCTTTGCGCACGCGAGGCAGTGCGCGAGTTCCTTCGCCGCGGTATGCGGCCGGGAATCTCGGTGGCGGCGGGCAAGATCATCTTCACCAGTTCGGTCCACGAGGTGATTCCGTGGGCCGGCCACGTGAACTACGCGGCCTCCAAAGGCGGGCTGATGCTGCTGATGAAGAGCCTGGCGCAGGAGGTCGCCGAGAAGCGCATCCGCGTCAATTCCATAGCGCCGGGCGCGATCCGAACGCCGATCAACCACGCGGCATGGTCCACCCCCGAGGCCTATGCCGAACTGATGAAGCTCGTGCCCTACAAGCGCATCGGCGAGATCGAGGAGATCGGCCGAGCCGCGGTCTGGCTGGCGTCGGACTTCACGGACTACATCGTCGGCACGACGCTCTTCATCGACGGAGGGATGACGCTGTACCCCGGGTTCGAAACAGGAGGTTGATCGTTGCGGCAACCCCTTAAACGGTCGAGTTCGCGCATGTTCAGTGTCACCAGTTCAGCTGCACACATGGCGGGCTCCCGCAATCAGACCGGAAACGCCGAGCATGGCATCAGCTGCAAAACACAGCATCTGTATCTTGCTGAAACACGACATTCTCATATTGCTCTTACAAATTTTTGGGTGGTAACTAATGGAATGGTCCCTCCCGCCCGCGAGTATGCTAGGCCCGCGGTGCTAATTCTGGATTGGAGACCATCATGGATGACGTGACGCTCGTTGGAGTCGATTTGGGAAAGCATGCCTTTCACCTGCATGGGACAGGATAAGAGGGGAAACCCCCTGCTACGCAAGAAGCTCAACCGCAAACAACTGATTGATTTCTTCGCCACGTTGCACACCTGCACCGTACTGATAGAAGCTTGTGCTGGAGCCCATCATATGGCGCGCAAGCTGGTTAGCCTTGGACATCAGGTAAAACTCATCTCGCCGCAATTCGTCCGGCCGTTTGTAAAATCAAACAAGAATGACTTTGTCGACGCCGCAGCCATCTGCGAGGCGGCGTCGCGGCCGGCCATGCGGTTTGTGACACCAAAGACAGAGTCACAGCCGGTCCTTTCTGCGCTTCATCGCGTGCGCGAATCCCGGATGCGTGATCGAACCAAGACTGTCAACCAGATTCACGCGTTTCTCCTCGAGTTCGGCCACAGCCTGCCTGTGGGCAAATCCGCCATCACACGTCTACCGGCCATTCTCGCCGAGCACTCTTTTCCACCGAACCTGATTGCAATCATGAACGATCGCACGCTCACTTTAGATACCTAAGTGAGTAGATCGGGGAAACGGACCGGGAAATTGCGCACCAGCTCGCAGCTAACGATCTTGGTCAGCGTCTGCTGGCCATTCCGGGCGTTGGCCCGATCACGGCAAGCGTGCTAGCGACCGAAATGGCGATGGCAAGCAGTACCGAAGCAGTCGAGACTTCGCCGCATCGGTCGGACTGGTTCCGCGACAATGCAGTACCGGGGGCGAACCAACCTTCTCGGCATAGCAGGCGCGGCGATAAAAGCATCAGGCGGCTGCTCGTGATATTCGCCCGTGCTTACATGATGCGGCTCGACAAGCGTACCGGTCGACTGGCTGACTGGGTTCGCTCCATGCTGACCCGACGGCACTCAAATGTCGTTGCCTGCGCTCTGGCAAACTGGCTCGTATGGCGTGGGCAATCGCCACACGCCACACCGTCTTTCAGGACGGATTGCACCCTTCACATTAACTGATCAGCTAGTCACGGACATATCACCCAACTGGTTTTGCGACGACTGCAATTTGATGACGTAAACGGCATATCGGCCTGACGGACAACCTGAATAATTAATTGGCTTCTGAAGCCGGCCAACTTTTTCGGACCGTCAGGCGCGAATCTCATCGTGGCGCGAGGAGTGATCCTTTAAGACGACACCGAATAGATTTACGCAAGCCAACAACGACATCGAAAATCAGGGTTGCAAAAATGGGAGGGACCATAGATTAATTATGTCAAGTTATGCGGATCGTGTTCATGATGCACGAAGGTCCTGATGACCGATGCCGGGGGTCATGTGCGGGCGAACTGATCCAGATCGACAAGCGTGCCGCCCACCGCCCGCCTGCGCTTGTTCGTTGTACCAATGAAGAAATCGCTCTGCGATCAAGCGCTTTGCGTCCTTGACCAGGACCTTGCCACAAGGATATGAACATTTTCTGCGGATAAGCCGCGCGATCCGATTCGCGCCTTTGCCCAGCTCTACCTACGCGAGTCCATGGGCCTAAAGTCCAATACCGCGAGTTTCCGACATGAAATACGCTCAGTCGGAGATTGGCAAATCTCGACACAACGGCAGCCGCGTCCCACCCCTTCGCCATCGCCGAAGCGCGGGTCAGCCGACATCCAAAGGCAGGACCGACAGGGAGATACGCATGCTTCGCCCCTCCGAATTCCTGATGCGATCAGGCCGCCATGCCTGTCCAGACCCACAGGCCGGGACGGCCGTGATTGTGATCACCGGCGCGTCTTCGGGCATCGGACGCAGCACGGCCAACCTGTTTGCCCAGCATGGCTGGCGGGTCGGCCTGATTGCTCGCGGGCGGCCCGGCCTGCAGGCCACATTCGACGATGTCAGCCGCCACGGCGCGATGGCCGCCATGGAACAGGCCGATGTGGCCGATCTCGGCGCACTGGAAGCGGCAGCCGCGCGCATCGAGCGGACGCTCGGCCCCATCGACGCGTGGATCAACTGCGCCGGCAACGGCACCTATGGGCGCTTCCTGGATACCCCGGCCGAGGAGTTCCAGCGCGTCACCGAGGTCACCTACATGGGCACGGTCAACGGCACCCGTGTCGCGCTGCGGCGATTCCTGCCGCGCGATCGAGGCTCGATCGTCAACGTCTGCTCCGCGGTCGCGTTTCACGGCATGCCGTTGCTGTCCGCTTACAGCGGCGCGAAGCATGCGGTCCGCGGCTTCGGCCAGTCGGTTCGCGCGGAACTAGCCCAGGACCGCAGCCATGTGCGCCTGACCAGCGTGTTCCCGCCCGCGGTGAACACGCCGTTCTTCGATCACGCGATCTCTCACATGGGGCAACTGGGGCGGCCGATGTCGCCGGTGTACCAGCCGGAAGTCGTCGCCGAGGCAATCCGCCTTGCGCTGATCAGCGGGCGCGCGGAAATGCCGGTGACCTCCACGGCCATCCTGTTTTCAATCAGTGCTCGATTCATGCCGGGCCTTGTCGCGCGAGCTATACGCAAGCTCGGTTATGGCGGGCAACTGACCGACCAGGCGACGCTGCAGGAGCGGCACGCACCCACCTTGTTCGCCGCCTCCGAAACCGCTTCACCGGCGCGCGGCGCCTTCGACGCCCTGGCGCGTACCGGCAGCATGCACATTCGTATCCTTGGTGTGCTCGCACGCTGGCGGGCGCCAGGCCGCCTGACGCCGCAGCCGGGAAAGCAGCCGCCGCCCGGACTTCCGGCGGATGAGACACCGGTCCAGGAGCATGCGCTGGATTGAGCGGCGCGCGTCTTCTGCCCAGCCGTTAAGGCAGCGCGTCCACGACGGTGCTGCGTGCCGCCAATGCCCTCGATGCGGCTTCAACCTGATCCAGCAGCACGGGGTCCAGGGCTCGCCGGTTCGGACGAACCGACGCACGGTCTTTCACATAGGCGCCGCTGACCGCTTCCCAATCCGCCGCCAGGGCAACCTGTAGCGGCGTGTCGGCGCCCTGTTGCCCGCTCCGCAGGAACGGACCCATGAGCCGCCACGCGAACCCGATTGCGCCGCGTTCGCGGACCAGACCGGTCGCCACCATCCCCGGATGAACGACGTTCGCCACTACGCCGCTGCCGCGCAGTCGTTGCGCCCGCACGAAAGTCGACATCATCATCGCCAGTTTGGAACGGCCATAGGCGCGCACCATACCCCAATGCCGCACGAGTTCGAGATTGTCGGGATCGATGCGCGCGCGGTCCGAGGTCGACGAACCCACGTTCACGATTCGCGAACGACGTCCCGCCCGCAGCGCGCCTTCGAGCGCATCAGTTAGAACGAGCGGTGCGAGATGGTTGACCGCGATCACGATGTCGTGGCCTTCCACGGTTGTCGTGCGCCGCGCCGTGAACATCCCGGCGTTATTGACGAGCACGGCTAGTCTTGGGTGGGCGGCGGCGATCTCCTCGCCGAGATGTCGTGCTGCGCGCAGCGAACTCAGATCGGCGAGCCTCAGTTCCGTACTCGCAGCGGGCGCGTGCTCCCTGATCCAGGCGGAAAGCATGTGCCCTTTCTCAGCGTCCCGGCACACCAGCACCACATGATGATCGGCCTGCGCGAGGCCGAGCGCGATCCAGCGGCCGATCCCGCCGGTCGCGCCCGTCACAACCGATACCCGCTGCTCAGGTCGAATCATGGAATGCCCCCTGCTGATTGTGTCCGCAAAAGAGCGGCTTGCACCTTCGACATCATAGGAGTTCGATTGCCCAAAAGCAGCCTCAGGGGCCTGGCGGCAGCCGACAGAGCCGCTTTCTGATGCCGAACATCGCCGCCCTCGTATTGGTGCCCGGTGCGCCAGGCTGCCCATACTCGATCCACTGATTCATCTTGCGCGGTTGTCGACATAGCCCACTTGCGCAGACAACGACATAGCCCTGGATAGACGATAGTTCGCCCCGACCACATGTTTGATCGATTTGTTGCCGATTTATTTTCGTCCTTGATGTAATAAACATCGCTAGTCACTTCCAAATCGAGTACATGCGCGAGCATCCCATTGCGGCGCATTGGGGTCGTGCCGATCTCGCCTCTTCTGACATGATGTCGCTCGAAACGTCGCGCACGGTCGGGCAAGCGCGAGCCGATCCACGGCGGCGTACGGCATCGATAGGGATGTACACGCACGTGCTTGATCGTTGGGGAATCTTCTATGACCAGCCAATCGTGTTGAATGAGCGGCAGGCCGGTGCTGCGATCGAAGGCGTCGTCCGTCAGAATACGACGAAAGACATTGCGCAGATCGCCATGAACACGCACGGCTACACCGACTTCGCAATGGGCCTGGCCCGGGTATTGGGCTTGGATCTTTGCCCGCGTCTGGCCCATCTCCGCGACAGGCGCCTTCACGTCCCCCGAAGCTATGAAGTGCCGCCACAGTTTGCGGCGATCACTGACTGCGATGTGAAGCTCCAGTCGATCGCCGACGTCTGGGATGAGTTCGTAAGAATCGCCGCCTCCATACGTTCAGGAAAATGCACGGCTGTCGACGCCCTCACCCGCTTCGGCTCATCGGCCAGAAGTCAGGCTGTGTATGAAAGGGGTGTTCACATCGGCCGTCTTTTCAGAACCATTTTTCTGATCGACTACTTCACCAACGTCGCGTTCCGATCGGAGATACAACACGTGTTGAATCGCGGAGAAGCCGTTCACAACGCTGGATTATTGACTTTCCTCGTGAACAATCGCAGCGATCTTATCGACTATCAACAGGCACGTATGACCGGTCGTCGCGTATCGTCGGCGTCGGCTGAATCGGTCATGAATCACTTGATAAATCGACGGCTCACGAAACGTCAACAGATGCGCTGGTCGATGAAAGGCGCTCACTACCTTTTGCAAACGCGAGTAGAACTACTCGACGGGCGGCTGGAGACGTATTTTGCCAAGCGGTTCCCTCACTTTAGATCTCCAGAGGTCGCACGACAATGAGCGCCCCTCCCCCATTTTTCATCCGACGAGGTCGAAGGGCCGCCCATGTACAACCTGCGTCTGCCCGAACCGGTGCGCGAGCCGTTCGAGTCCGGGAGCGCGCCGGTCGCGGCGTTCTTTCACGCTACCTCCAAAGACGACAAGAAGTGGCCGTTGAATCATTGGGTGGCGGTCGGCCGCGAATTGGCCGGGCGCGGCTTTCGCGTGGCGTCGCCGCGGGGTTCGGCCGGCGAACGCGCCGAAGCGGAGCAGATCGCCGCGCAGGTGCCCGGCTCGAGCGTGCTGCCGAAGATGAGCGTGACCGAAATCGCGCGGATGATCGACGCATGCGCGCTGGTAGTCGGCACCGATACCGGCTTCGTCCATCTTGCACACGCGTTGCAGAAGCGCACTGTGATGATCTTCGTGGCGACGTCGCCGTCGCATTGCGGCATTGAATCGCCCTACCGTTCGATCTCGATCGGTGACGGCCGTTCGGCGCCGCCGGTCCGCGCCGCACTCGACGCGATCGACTACGTGCATACGATTCTGTAAGTGCGAACAGGCATAAACGGAGACGTGTCTAATGGTCCTAATTGCGGCTCCGGTGGGGGCAACAATGATTACGTCCGGCCGTGTAGACAGCGTCAAGCAGCCCGTGTTGAACTGTTGAGCCGAAGAGCCAAGGCACGGTTAGATAGATGATCGTGTTTGCGTTGGTGATGTGCATGCGCGTGCTGCTGAGCTGGCGGCGTTCCTTGCGCAATGTGTGGCCTACCGAACCCCGACGCCCACGTGGCGCCTCTATCGGCTGATGTCGACGATCTGGATCGGTGTCGGTGTCGGCGCCGGGATACCAAGCAGTTGTGCGGCAACGGCAATTACGCGGCTTGCGTGCAGTCCGGTCAGGCAATCGCTAGTGCTTTCCTTATGCCGGCCGCACCCTTCCTGACGGCACGGAACGCAGTCGCTCTCCCCCTGCAACAGGTACACGTTGCCGCGCAGGCGTGAGCCGCGTCGAGCCCATGGTTCCTCACCCACCTGCCAGTTGCATGGCCACGGCCCCCACCGAACTGGGTCCGCCGGGCCGAACAGCGCGATCGTCGACGTCCCGCATGCGGCAGCAACATGTGTGGTACTCGTATCGGGACCAATGAAGAGATTCGCACGCCGGATCATTTCCGCCGTTTCGCCGAGCGTCAGCTCACCGACAAGGTTCAGGACCGGCTCGCCAGCCGCCGCGACCACCTGCCCGGCATACTCGCACTCGGTCTGCGCCGGTCCTCCGCTCAGCGCGACGGCAAAGCCCTGCGCGCGCAGCCAGCGGATCGTTGCCGCCCAGCCATCGACGGTCCATCGCTTATAACTGTACATGGGGCACAGGTGCAGCACGACCATTGGCTGCCCCGGCGTCGCGCCGGGCGGCGCATTGAACCGCGCCTCGAACCGGACCCTGCGCTCGGGATCGGGACCGATGCCCGGTGCGACCACCTCCCCGCGCGGCGTCACGCCGACCAGCGGCGCCAGTTCGAGGGTGCTCGACACCACGTGTGCCTGCAGTTGCCGGTCGAGCGCGATACGGTGAAGCATGACGCGGGCGAACCACGTCACGCGATCGGCATTGACGAGCCCGATCCGCTTGCGGCCGGCAAACCACGTATAAAACAGTGCGCGATCGGAGTCGATGGCTGCGCAGGCAAGATCGTAACGCCGCCAGATCCGCGCAGCGTCGGCAATTCGCTCACGCAGCGGGGCGCGCCGGGCGCAAGTAATGACGCGGTGCAGGTCCGGGTTGTGCTCAAGTACCCCCTCTGTGCCTCGAAACACGATCATGTCGATCCTGGCCTCGGGCCATTGCGTCTTCATCGACCGGACAAGCGGCGTCACCAGCAACACATCGCCTATGCGACGCGGGCAGGCCACGAGAATCGTTTGCGGAGGCCGTTCCAGCTTCAGCACACGTGAGTTGTCCGATTCGCCGATTTCGCGCTTTCGCGCCTCGATCCACGCAAGCAGTGTTGCTACATTCAGCGCGAAAAAGGCTGCACTCATCACGAGCGTCAACGCGTCGATCGTCAACCCGAAGATGATCGTACTGCCAACCACGGCGAGTCCCAGATACGATGCGGTAGCGATTTCGCCGTCCGCGCTGAGCCGGTCCCGCCAGAACGGTGTGAAGGTCCCGACGTACAGAAGCAGCAGTGCGGCCACACCGACAGTTCCCATTTGGGAAAGCGTCGAAAAGAACTCGCTATGTGCGCCCGCGTTGACGATCGATCGCGGCGCCTCGGCACGTTGGGCGAGCTCGTTCAGCGCTTCCTCCAGACGGCCACGTCCCACGCCAAACGCCGGATGGCGCGAGTATAGGAGTGCGGACGCGCGCCACAGCTCAAGGCGCAGGCCAACCGAAGTGTCGATGTCGCCTCGCTGTATCGCCTTGACGTCGGACACGATCGCGTCGACCCGCTGACGGACAATGCTGGTGGATGCGAGTGCCACGGAAAACGCCACGATCGCACAGCCCAATGCCATGCGTGCCCGTCTGTCGGCCAGCCAGTGGCGCCCGCCGACGGTGGTCCATACGAGCAGCGGCAGCGCAATCCAGCCTCCGCGCGAGCCCGACAAATACGACGCGTATCCGCCAAGCAGAAACGCCGCGATCTTGATCGCCACCTCAGCTACGTGCACGCGCCTGCCTCGCGTAATCGACACAATCGACAGGGAACCGAGCAGCAATGCCGTGTTGCCGAAAGGGATCGGGTTGGTAAATGAATTGCCGAGGCGATCGGGAAAGACCCAGACGGCCGGATGAAAGTGCGCGTAAATGGCCCACGTGCCGGCGCCCAGCGCGCCCGCCACAAATCCCCATTGCACAAGGCGGAGTTGCCGGGACGCCAGCGACCCCAGATAGAAAAAACTCGGGACGGCGAGAGCCAGCCGCAGGAATGGATCGAACGCTGGGAACGTGCTGCTTCGAAAAACCGCTATCTGGAACAGCACGACGGCCGGCATGCCGATCAGACCCAGGACGAAGAGCCGGTGCTCGCGAAACAGCGCCGCCGCGCGACACCGATGCTCGGCTTCGCCAAGGTAGGCCAGAGCAAGCGCGAAAATAACGAAAAAGCAGTACCCAGTGCCCCCTCTAATCAACAGCATTAGAGCTGGCGACAACGCGACAGCCACGGTGGCGACACCGCCTGATAGTTGGTTGGTACGCATGACGTCGGATCGTAAGTCTAGCGAGAAGCAGCAACCCGGGACAATTGTGCCATGCAAAGTGGCAACGCCCCACATCCGCCAGCAATCACGGCACCGACTAATGTTGAATCTGTGGGCCGCACCCGTGGAAGCAGGCCACTCTCAGGAAAGCCTCGCCGATGAATGACGGCTGTACGCTCAAGCCAGGCGGGAGCGTGGGTGATGAAAGAGTGTTCCGAATCGCGTCGAACTCGGCCGGCGAGGTTGGATCCTGCTTTTGACCTTGCCGCTAATGGTAATTGCGCGCCAATTCGGTGAAATAGGATATGTCGCCCGTATTTACGTGTAGAAGCCAGGCGCGGTAGACGTGTGGCGTGAGGATGCGAAGACGCGGCGCGGTGGATTCCGGTCACTGCGTCCCGCCCGGGACCATTAGCGTCAATATTTTCTCGTAGGGTGTTGAGCGTGACAACTGTTTTGCTTAGGCTGGCTGAGCGGCTCAGACCGGCCGAGGGGGTGTCAAAACTCAGGCTCACGCCTCTCGTTCAAAAAGTCGGCTTTCGAAAAGGGCCTACAACGGCTTGGTGGCGCGTCGGGAAGGGTAAAGTGACCCCTCAAAACCTGCAACTTTTGTGTTTTGACACACCCTCGGCCAAGTGCGGCCGTTCACCCAGGCGGAAACTGAGTCAGCCGAGTGACCGGTCCATTCGCACGAAGAGTCGTCGGATAAAGAACTCTCTGTGTCGATGAGCCGTGTCTTTTCACAACCAAGGTTCCGATGCAATGCCTGCGAAGCGGCCACTGACATCCGTGCAGTCCACGACAGCGCCATTCACAGTCTTGTTCACGCGTAGCAAAAGTACCGTAATCCACAATATTTGCAGATGCCAAATGAATATCGGACAAAATGAAGGCGCATTCAGAATCGGCGTCAGAAGTCAGGTTGAAACTTTTGAGAGGTAAACCATACTTCTTAACGGCACGTCAGGCAGCCAGTCCGTCGTTTAAGGTAACGACAATACGCCGGACCCGAAGACAGCCTGCTCTTTCCTCTCATCGTCAGGGGAATAGTTATGGTTTCCGCTCCATTCACGCGGCGCGCGTTCGTCAAGGGAACCGCGTCGGCAATCGCACTCGCATCACTCCCCAAGCTAAGCATCGGAGCGACGCCCCCTAGCATCAGGCTCGAGTGGCAAACGTTCAAGACGTCGGGAGACTTTATACCGTTTCTGGACGCGGTTCGCTCGATGAAAGGCAACACCAATTCCAGTCAGCCCACTTCCTGGCAGTACTGGGTCAACGTTCACCTCAATCATTGTCCCCACAGTGTCCCGTACTTTTTGACGTGGCACCGCGGCTATATGTATTATTTCGAGCAGCAGTTGAGGATCGTATCCAACCGTCCCGGCCTGGTTCTTCCGTACTGGGACTACTACACGTATCCGGTCATTCCGTCCGATTTTTCGGATGCTGCCACTGGCAATCCGCTCTACGTTTCCCGAGTGAACACAAACGTTTATCAGGCGCTCGATCTGAGTCCATTCGGATCAGGCGTAAACAACTTTCAGCGCGGCCTGAGCAACGCATTCGAACCCATGCTGGAGAACGCGCCGCACAATCCTGTACACGACATACTGGGTGGCTATATGGCCAACATCTCGACGGCCCCCATAGATCCGATTTTCTATTTGCATCACTGCAATATCGACCGCTTGTGGAACGCGTGGTCGCGGCGATCGACGAGCAAGGTACCTGCGTCGGGCAATAGTTACTGGAACGGCAGCTTCACATATGCAAGCGGTCTGACAATGGCGAAGTCGAAAACACGCACAACGACGGGGCTGGCCTATGACTATGCCGACGACACGATGCCGACTAAATTGCCGCAACAGGCGCAGAAAGGGAAGGTGATTCGTGTGCAAGCACAGACCATGCCGATTCAGGCGCGCCCGCCAGTCGCCACATTGGCGACGACCCCACCGCGCAGCGTGTCCTCTATGCGTGAGTCATTGGGCGGCGTCAGGGGCCCGTCGTTGGGGGTTGGCTCCGTGAGCGCGGTCATTCCGCTTCAGGCAGCCAGCGCGACAAGGCTGCAGGATGTGCTCGCGACTTCGCCTGCAGTGGGTCTAAGCGATTCGTCAGCAGCAGCACCGGCGGGTTCACAGGCCGCGGCCCCGGGCGCGCGGTCCTTTCAGTATGTGAAGCTCGTTCTCGATGGCGTGGCACTTGCTCAGGCGGCCAAAGCCGGGGGGTTCTTCTACAATGTGTATCTCAATTTGCCCGCCACCGGCGACGTGGATGCCGTAAAGGGTCAGCACTTCGTCGGCACGCTGGGCGCTTTCCAGATTTCGACCGCCGCACATCACGGCATGAAAATGATTGACTACGACGTGACCGATCTGCTGGCTCAGCAAGGTGCCACCAAACTGCTGCAGATCGTGGTTTCGTTCGTGCGTATCAATGCTCCCGGCTCGCCGAGTGGCGATGCGGTGGCTATCCAGGAGATACGCATCGAGCTAGGCACGGATGCGCCATAGTAGATCGATCTACGCGGCCACGATAGGCAGAGAACAGCGACGCAGGTTAAAAAGTCTCGAAGCGCGGCAAGCACTCGAAGTCTCGCGGCGACTGGCGCGATCGTCAGTTCGCGGTTGGAGAAGCGCTCGTCTTCGGAATCGACATCAGCAGGCGGCATGGGCGGCGGAATGATGTCTTTGGGACGACCCGCAGCGCTCGCGAATTCGCGGCTCAGGACATCGAGCGCATAGTCGATGATAACGATCGGCAGGAGAACAAAGGCGCAATGTACAAAACAGATCGACATTGGACCGGAACCTGCGAAAGCAGACGGTGCCGTGACGACGGCGAGAAGGGCAGTTCAGGGTCCCGCAAGCGAACGCGCGATTTACCGTTACACCG